>CAYNIN010000023.1:0-4295 GCA_964397395.1 uncultured Faecalibacterium sp. | reverse complement strand
CACGTCGGTGCATACGGACAGCCTTATAGCCGGGGTAAAGAAGCATAATTTCAATACTGCTTCTTACGGCAGGGTCACGGTCTTTGACGCACTGCAGATCTTCTCGCATTCTGCTGAACATATTATCACCTTAAAAGTAAAAAATAACAAAATTTATGAAAGTGTTATTTACAAATTGAGAGTTAGTTTTTCTTTTCTTCCTTATCTTTTTTTAAACACATAACAAGTCCAACCACTCCACTGATTACGCCTAACAGTGCAAATGGGAAATCGGGAGAACTTCTAAATATAGAATTTACTTCTTCATCACCTATACAAAGAAGCATTCCAAATAATATCAAAGCAAATCCCTTAAAAATATTATTATCCATAATATGTTTCCTCCTAAACCTTATTTTTGTATATTAGAATATAAAAACAAAACGCCTCTGTGCCCAAAAAGACACAGAGGCGTGAATACGCGGTTCCACTCTGATTTATAACTTTTACACCGTTAACGCCGATATACGCCCTCGGATACTCGTTTCCTTTCCCCTCGGGTGCTGACGGGTGCATTTCATCACGTCTTTAACGGGACACTTTCACCTGACTGTCCCTCTCTGCGAAAAAGATTGTGTGATTACTTCTCCCTTTAAACGCATCTGATATTCATTACATTATATTATACACAGTAAAAATTATTTTGTCAATGATTTATCATCACATTTCGTCGCCGTAATATATAACTTCACCCACAAGGTCGCAGTCATCAACGCCGATAATTTTAACATCTACAAATTCACCTTCAAAAAGCTCTCTTTCCGTTGAAATTATAACGGCGGAGTCGATTTCGGGGGCGTCCATATAAGTTCTGCCCACATAGAAAAGATTTTCTTCATCAAAGCCGTCAACAATAACTTTCATCACCTTGCCGACCTTGCTTTGTTGCTTTTCTTCAAAAATGCGGTACTGGTCTTCCATTATAATTTCACTGCGGCGGACTTTGACTTCATCGTCAATCTGATTTTCCATTTTTGCCGCAGAAGTATCTTCCTCGGGTGAATATGCAAAACAGCCGAGGCGGTCAAACTTTATCTCATTTATAAACTCGGCAAGAGATGTGAACTGCTCATCACTTTCCCCGGGAAAACCCGTTATAAAGGTTGTGCGGAACACCACATCGGGTATTTTTGTTCTTACCTTATTTATAAGTGCTGTAAGTTCTTCTCTTGAGCCTTTCCTGTTCATTTTCTTTAAAATGTCACCGTCGGCGTGCTGTAAAGGCAGATCGATATAGTTGCAGATTTTTTCTTCGCTTGCAATTGTGTCAATAAGTTCATCAGTAAGACATTCGGGATAGCAGTAAAGGAGTCTTATCCATTGAATGCCGTCGATTTTGCAGAGTTCTTTAAGAAGTACGGGCAACTTATATTCACCGTAAAGGTCGATTCCGTAACGTGTTGTGTCCTGTGCCACAACGACAACTTCCTTAACTCCGCTTTGTGCAAGGCTCTTTGCTTCTTCAACGATGCTTTCAATTTCTCTGCTGCGGAACTTACCTCTGATTTTCGGTATTGCACAATAGGTACAGCAGTTACTGCAACCCTCGGCAATTTTAAGGTAAGCCCAATGAGGCGGTGTGGTAAGTATTCTGTCGCCCTCAAGGGAAAGGCAGTATTTCGAGGGAAAATAATTCTCTTTTTTGCCCTCCTGCACTTCTTTGCAGATTTTTGCAATATCACCGTTTGCACCGATACCCACGCAGGCATCAACTTCGGGAATTTCTTTTGTGATTTCGTCTTTGTAGCGTTGAGCAAGGCAACCCGTTACAACAAGCCCCTTGACAATGCCCTGATTTTTTAAATCGGCAACATATAAAATGTTTTCGATTGCTTCTTTTTTTGCATCGCCGATAAAACCGCAGGTGTTAACAATAACAATATCGGCTTCTTCAACGTCACCGACAATTTCAAATCCCTCACCGCAAAGGGTGGAGAGCATCATTTCCGCATCAACCTGATTTTTCGGACAACCGAGAGATACAATACCAACTTTATTCATATTCAACCTCATTTTCATCTTCTGCCGAAAGATTATTAAACGCTTCTTTGATTTCGCCGTAGGAATAACCCATTCTCAAAAGGGCATTGACCGTTCTTTTTCTCCCCTTTTCATCGGAAAGATGGCGAAGATATTTCCTTCTGATTATATCATAAATTCCGCTTTCGTCAAACTCTGTTTCTTCAAGAACTTCTCTTATAATATCACGGCTTATACCCTTTCGGAAAAGTTCCTGTTCAATGCGTTTTCTGCCGAACTTTTTAACGTCTTTAAGTTCTCTTACATATACACGGGCAAAACGGCCGTCATCAAGATAACCGCCGTCTTTTAGTTTAGTGACGGCATTTTCCCCGCTTTCGGCATAGCCTTTTTGCCGAAGTTTCAAAAGCAGTTCCCTTTCGCTGTGGTCACGTCTTGAAAGATAGGAAACAGCCTGATTAAATGCACGTCTGTTTTCAATGTTTTCAGAAAGGCATAACAGTTCTTTTTCGTCAATTTCCTGACCTTGTGACAGAAACAAACCAAGGAAATAAGTTTTATCGACGGTAAACCGATATTCACCGTCGATAGAAATATGCACTTTGTCGCCTTTGCCGTCTTTAAAATTGAGTTTCATTATTCGTCGTCATCAACTGCGATATCAAGTTTGGCTCTTATGGCAGCAGAGTTTCTTTTGATGGGTGTAACGGTCTGAACTTTATTTTCATCTTTAGCCACAGCCGATTTGGCACCTTTAACGGCTTCACGGATTTTCTTTTCGATTTCATCGGCAAGGGCCGTTTCCTTCTGTAAAAGGGTTTTAACATTATCTCTGCCCTGTCCGAGCCTTGTTTCACCGTAGGAGAACCATGCACCGCTTTTGTTGACGATGTCAAACTTAACACCAAGGTCAACGATTTCGCCGACCTTTGAAATGCCCGTGCCGTACATAATGTCAAATTCAGCCTCTTTAAAGGGAGGTGAAACCTTGTTCTTGACAATCTTTGCTCTTGTTCTTGCACCGATAAATTCATTACCGGAAGCCTTGAGTTGTTCGATTTTTCTTACGTCAATACGAAGTGAAGAATAGAACTTGAGAGCACGACCGCCCGTTGTAACTTCGGGGTTGCCGTAAACGACACCGACTTTTTCACGAAGTTGGTTGATGAAAATAACAAGGGTATTTGACTTTGCAATAACACTTGTAAGTTTTCTTAAAGCCTGGGACATAAGTCTTGCGTGAAGACCCACGTGACTGTCACCCATTTCGCCTTCAATTTCGGCACGGGGAACAAGAGCCGCAACGGAGTCAACAACAATTATATCAAGCGCACCCGAGCGGGCAAGAGCCTCGGTAATTGAAAGAGCGTCTTCACCGTTATCGGGCTGTGAAACAAGAAGTGAATCAACGTCAACGCCAAGAGCCTTTGCATAAACGGGGTCAAGAGCGTGTTCGGCATCAATGAATGCGGCTTCACCGCCTGCTTTCTGTGCCTGGGCAATACAATGAAGTGCAAGGGTTGTTTTACCCGAAGATTCAGGCCCGTAGATTTCGACAATTCTGCCCTTGGGCAAACCGCCGATGCCTGTTGCAAGGTCAAGACCGAGAGAGCCCGTTGAGATAGCCTCAACATTCATTTCCGTGTTCTGACCGAGACGCATAATTGCACCCTTACCGTATTGCTTTTCAATCTGCGCAAGAGCCGCTGATAAGGCACTGTTTTTATCTGCCATAATTTTTACCTCCGTATCGTACAAATGTTCGATGTTTGTATTATACATTATTTAAAAGGAAAAAGTCAAGTATCTTTTTTAAAAATATACCCAAAAATCAGGCAAATCCCAAAAATCAAACTTTGACGGAATTTTTGAAAAAAATTTCAAAAAACACTTGCATTTTCAGATTGTTTCTGTTATTATATCTACTGCTTATGTAGTTCAAATAATTTTTAGGAGGTGCGGTACATGGCAAAATGCGAATATTGCGGTAAAGATGTTGCTTTCGGCATCAAAGTTTCCCACTCACACAGACGTTCAAACAGAACATGGAAACCCAACGTTAAGCGTGTAAAGGCTATCGTTAACGGCTCACCCAAGAGAGTTTACGCTTGCACACGTTGCTTACGTTCAGGTAAGGTTACTCGCGCTATCTGATTATAGTATATCGCTAAATGACGGACTTTTCCAAAAAGGAAGAGTCCTTTTTTCTTTGTAAAAAGTTAAGGGGCTGTTGCATTTAGCGCAGACCAAAAAGCAAAACAATAAAGCAGGTATTT
>CAYNIN010000022.1:0-22694 GCA_964397395.1 uncultured Faecalibacterium sp. | reverse complement strand
TTGTTCTTTGGGAACATTTTTTCTTATTTTTGTTCCTTCGTTT
This sequence comes from uncultured Faecalibacterium sp., assembly GCA_964397395.1. Taxonomy (GTDB): domain Bacteria; phylum Bacillota; class Clostridia; order Oscillospirales; family Acutalibacteraceae; genus UBA6857. The sequence continues at coordinate 22,651 of CAYNIN010000022.1, read as the reverse complement.
TGCTCATCACTACATTGTCAGGTATTTTTTTATAATAATTTATTATACTATTTATGCATATTTTTTTCAATGGGTAAAACAATATAAATAATGTAAAATACCTATTGACAAAAAGACTTGAACGGTGTATACTGTAATCAAGTTAGCGGCAACTAACTTATAGTTTAATCTAACAGGTTAGTCAAAACTAACTGAAACGAAGTCAATTCCTATCTTTTATCCATACAAAACTTATCAAGCGGGGCAGGAGTTATCCTTCGCCTGCCTTTCTTGAGTAAGTTAAGTGTGAAAAAAAGTTGATTTACATATCACAGAGAAAGAGTGAGATAAATGACAAACGAACTTATGGTAAGGCACTGTTCACCAACCCTTGCAGGAATAAAGACGGGCAGTCTTTTCACTTGTCCTTATGAATGTGAAAGTCAGATTAAAGAAGATATACGCTCACTCAATAAAACCCTTGTGGCAAAGGGGGTAAGAGTTCTGCCTTTGAGATATTCGGATAAAAATGTGCTCATTTATGTTTTCAGACCCGAAAAACTCAAAGAGGATTTGCAAAGTTCAATTGCCGAAAAACATCTTGAAAAAAGGGGATACAGTTGCGAAAAATGTGAAAGGTGCGTTAAACGCCTTATATCAAGACTTTGTGAAAGCAAAGATTTCCCTCACGAAATAGGTTTCTTTCTGGGATACCCTCCCGAAGATGTTCAGGGTTTTATTGAAAAGGGAGCAAAGAACTGTAAAATGTGCGGCTATTGGAAAGTGTATACCGATGAAGAAAGGGCAGAAAAACTTTTCAGAAGTTACAGAAAATGTACCGAGGAATATACAGAACTTCTCGGCAGAGGGGTTTCCCTCGAAACTCTTGTGGCATAAAAGAGAAAACAACCTCCTTGTATTTACGCTTTTCTCTTTTATATAAATGTTAAAAGTGCAGAAAAGGGGCAAAACTGCATTTTATAACTTACTTTTTCATTGAACAAAGGGCGGACAAAAAAAGTCTGCCCTTTGTGCTTTGTGAAATATCACTCAAAAAGGCTCAAAAAAAGGCATAATTTAGGTATTTTCTTTATTGACTTTCACACATTAAAGGGATATAATTAACTCATTATTCATCTTTTTCCCGAAGATGAATATAATGTAATTTATGAGGTGTTTTTAATGAAGAGAGTATTCAATTTTTCCGCAGGCCCGTCAATGCTTCCTCTTTCGGTTCTTGAAAAGGCGGCAAATGAAATGATGTGCTACGGTGACAGCGGTATGTCTGTTATGGAAATGAGTCACCGTTCCCCCGTATATGATGAAATTATCAAGAGTGCCGAAAGCCTTCTCCGTGAAATTATGGAGATTCCCGATAATTACAAAGTTCTTTTCTTACAGGGCGGTGCTTCAACTCAGTTTGCAGCAGTACCTCTCAATCTTATGAATAAAAATAAAAAAGCAGATTATATTCTTTCGGGTCAGTTCTCCACCAAAGCATATAAAGAAGCACAGAAGTACGGCGATGTTGTTGCCGCCGCTTCTTCAAAGGAAGAAAACTTTTCTGTTATTCCCGAAACGACAAGAGAATCTTTCCGTAAAGATGCAGACTATGTACACATCTGTTTCAACAACACAATTTACGGCACAAAGTATAACTATATCCCCGATACAGGCGATATTCCTCTTGTTGCAGATATGTCTTCCTGCATTATTTCCGAACCTGTTGATGTAAGCAAATTCGGTATGATTTATGCAGGTGCACAGAAGAATATGGCTCCTGCAGGTCTTACGATCGTTATCGTAAGAGAAGACCTTATCGGCTCTGCCCGTGAGGATACTCCCGCAATGCTCGACTATAAACTTATGGCTGATAACGGCTCAATGTATAACACTCCTCCCTGCTATTGCATCTATGTTGCAAAACTCGTTTACGAGTGGATTAAAGAACTCGGCGGTCTTTCAAAGATGAAAGAACTCAATGAAAAGAAAGCCAAGGTGCTTTACGATTATCTTGACAGCCAGGATTATTACATTGCACCCGTTAAGAAAGAAAGCCGTTCAATGATGAACGTTACTTTTGTAACAGGCGATGCAGACCTTGACAAGAAGTTTGCTTCCGAAGCAGGCAAAGCAGGTCTTCAGAATCTTAAAGGTCACAGAAGTGTAGGCGGTATGAGAGCATCAATCTACAACGCAATGCCTTACGAAGGCGTTGTTGCCCTTGTTGATTTTATGAAAAAATTCGCCGCTGAAAATCCCAAGAATTAAGGTGAACAGTTATGAAAAGCATTAAAACAATGAATAAAATTGCCCCTGTGGGCATCGGTCAACTTGACACTTCAAAGTACGAAATCGGCGACAACATAGAAAATCCCGACGGTATTCTCGTGCGCTCGGCTTCACTTCACGATATGGAGTTCGGCTCAAACCTCAAGGCTATCGTGCGTTGCGGCGCAGGTGTCAACAACATTCCCATAAAGGACTGTGCAGACAAAGGTATCATCGTTTTCAATACTCCCGGTGCTAACGCAAACGGTGTTAAGGAACTTACGATTGCATCACTTCTTCTTGCTTCAAGAAAGGTTGTTGACGGTATATCCTGGGCAAACTCTCTGACAGAAGATGTTGCAAAGCAGGTTGAAAAAGGCAAGAGCGCCTTTGCAGGAAGTGAAATTCTCGGCAAAACATTGGGTGTTATCGGTCTTGGTGCTATCGGCGGTCTTGTTGCCAATGCGGCAAAGAGCCTTGGTATGAAAGTTATCGGTTGCGACAACTTCCTTACCGTTGAAGCGGCATGGCACCTTTCAAGATCCATAAGCAAGGCTTCTTCCTATGACGAAATCTACGCTCAGGCTGATTATATCACTCTCCACATTCCCTCAACACCCGACACAAGAGGTATGATTAACGCTTCTTCAATTGCAAAGATGAAAGACGGCGTTAAGATTATCAACCTTTCCCGTGCAGATCTTGTAAATTCAGAAGATATCAAAGCCGCCCTCAAGAGCGGCAAAGTAAGTTGCTATGTTACCGACTTCCCCACAGAAGACACAATCAATTGCGAGGGTATCATCACAACTCCTCACCTTGGTGCTTCAACATCGGAGTCAGAGGATAACTGTGCAGTTATGGCAGCACATCAGATTGACGATTTCCTCACAAACGGCAACATCAAAAACAGCGTTAACTATCCCGACATTGAAATGGCAAGAACAGGTGCAGGACGGCTTCTCGTTCTTCACAAGAATATTCCCAACATTCTTTCCGCAATCACATCTGCAATTTCTGCAGAAGGTATCAATATTGACCATATGGCAAACCGTTCAAAAGGCGATTATGCCTGCACAATGGTTGACACTCCCGAAATCCTCAATGAGAGCATTGTTGAAAAGTTCTCAAACAAAGATGGTGTCATCAGAGTTATCAAGTTTGACTAAAAGAAAAAGTCTGTCAGGTTTTATCCTTGGCAGACTTTTAATGTTTTTACGGGACTGCAATTTAATCTGCAGTTCTGTTTTTATTGTGAAACAACAAGGTTTCGGGTCGGTTTCTTATTCGGGCGTAACCTCAACTCTCACCTTACCGATACGGCGGTCTTCGACGTTGAGAATTGTGAACTTGACGTTTTCACAGATAACTTCATTCATATCGCCGTCTTTTGGGAGAAAGCCCAATTGACTGATTATAAATCCGCCTAAAGTGTCATAATCGCCTTCGGGGATAATATCGTTTACAAGTTCGTTGACTTCTTCTATAAAAGCAGTACCGTCAACGGTGAAGATGTTTTCGCTGAGAATTGCGATTTCTTCTTCCTCGTCGTCATATTCATCTCTGATGTTACCCATAATGGCTTCAACAAGGTCTTCCATTGTAACAATACCTGCCGTACCGCCGTACTCGTCAACAACAACTGCCATCTGTACTCTTTTTTCCGTCATTTCGCTGAAAAGTTCACCGCAGTTTTTGCTTGAAGGTACATAATAAGCTTCTCTCATAATATCGGAAGGACCGTCTTTTTCGGGCAGAGGCTCGGAAATATATTTGAGAAGGTCTTTGATATAGACAACACCGATAATGTTATCCTGGTCTTCGTGGTAAACAGGGATTCTGGAATAGCCGTGTTCAATGGAAAGAGTGACAACTTCCTCAATGGAATCGGTATCTTCAACGGCAATCATATCCGTTCTGTGAGTCATAATATCTCTTACGTCGATATCGTCAAACTCAAAGATGTTATTTATCATTTCTTTCTGCAGATTTTCAATAACGCCTTTTTCTTCGCCCACATCTACCATCAGTCGTATTTCTTCTTCCGTAACAACTTCTTCGTCGGCATTGGGGTCGAAACCGAAAATGCGTACAACGGCATTGGTTGAAAGTGAAAGAATTTTTACGAAAGGTTTGCACACTTTTTTTACAAACAAAAGAATCGGTGCAACGGCATAGGCGATGGGTTCGGGTTTCTGCATTGCCATTCTCTTTGGCGCAAGTTCGCCCAGAACAAGAGAGAAGTATGACATAATAACCGTAACGAGAACAACGGCAACGCCGTTAACAATACCTTCCGGTAAATCGGGGGCAATTTCCATAACCTTTTCGGTAATCATAACCGCAAAGGTGGTTGAAGCACTTGCAGAGGTGAGAAAACCGGCGAGGGTGACACCAATCTGAATGGTGGAAAGAAAATTGCTGGGGTTGTCCGTAAGTTTCTTAATCATCTTTGCCTTTTTGTGACCTTCATCTGCCATTTTATCAATGAGGTTATCGTTAAGGGAAATGATAGCAATTTCACTCATTGCAAAAAATGCGTTAACGAGAATAAGAACGAATAATAAAACTAACTTGAAAACTATACTGCCGGGGTCATCCATATCGGATTTGTCTCCTTTCAAAAGTGAAATAATTTATTAGTATAACATTATACTGTATTGCAGAGAAAAAGTCAAATAAACTTTATAATATTTTTTTTATGTTTTTTATGGCAATTTTCCTTGACAATGACGGCTCATAAATATAAAATATAATAGAGTTAATGCTACAAATTGCACCGGACTCATAATAGAGACTAAGGAGAAAAATTATGGGAAAAGTAAATGAATTTCTTAATTCTAAAATCATCAAATCCGATGTAGGCGAAGAAACCTACTTAACCTGGAAAGAAACTCTTTCCTATGCTTTGGGCAGAGGCGCCCAGGGTATGAACACGGGTATGACGAGTTCGAAGTATATCAACTTCTTCCTTACCAATGTTCTTTTCAAAAACTTAAGTGACCCGATGGGTGTTGCTTCAAAAATCCGTTTCTTCTGCGGTTTGTTTGATGCCGTTAACGACCCGATGATGGGCGTTATCGTTGATAAGACCAGAACTAAAGACGGTCAGATGCGTCCCTATATCAAATGGGCTCCCATTTTCGTTTCTGCCGTTATGGTGCTTTTCTTCATCGGCTCCTCCGATGCACCTAACTGGTTTAACATTCTTTACACAACAATTCTTTTTATCGGTCTTGACGTTACATATACGGCTTTCGATATTCCTATGGGTGCTCTGGCTTTCTCCATAACCCCCAGCGGTATTGAAAGAACAAAACTTTTCGGTATCAGCTCTATAGTACGTTCAGTTGTCGGCGCACTTCCCCAGGTTTTCGTTGCCGCAGCCGCATTGCTTCCCTATTTCAATAATCATACGGCTCACGCATATCTTACCTCGGCTATTGTTTCCGCAATATTCATTATCATTCTTACAAGATTCACTTATTCAAACACAAGGGAAAGAGCAACTCATAAAGACGATGCCCCCTCTGTCAAGGAATGTTTCAAACTCCTTTTCCAAAACAGACCTCTGCTTATGCTCTTTGTGGGAAATATCCTTTTCATTCTCTGTAAGATACCCGAGCAGGTTTCTTTCTACTTTATTTCAGACCTTCTTTTCAACAGAAAATACAACGTTTTCATTGACGTTATCAAGTTCCCCGGTTTCCTTCTTGCAGGTCTTATTGTTCCCAAGATTGTTGAAAAACTCGGTGAAAAAGCAGACTCAAGAAGATTCTATCAGGTATGCTGTGTATCGGCTATCGTAATTCATCTTCTTTTTGCTGCCTGTACATATTCAGGTCTTATGAACAAAGAAGAAGGCACATCTGCTTCACTTCTCACTGCAATCATCGTTATCCTTTTCACAGGTCTTTCAGTTATTCCTCTTGAATTTAAGAATCTTATGCAAAAGGAAATGGAAGCCGAAACCGTTGACTACATTGAATGGAAAACCGGTATCAGAGCAGAAGGCACAATGCTTTCAATTATGTCCTTTACCGGTAAGATTGAAAACACCTTTGCTTCTTCAATCGGCCTTTATATTCTCTCCTTAACGGGATACACTCAGCACGAAGAAGGTTCTCTTGTGCAGAACAGTCAGACAAATTGGGCACTTTTCCTTATGACAACTCTTGTTCCCGCTGTGGGTTATCTGCTTATGCTCATTCCTATGCAGTTTTATAACATTACAGGTAAGAGCCACAAGAAGATGATGGCAGAAATTAAAGAAAGACGTGCCGCAATTCTCGCTGAAAGCGAAGCAGCACAGAAGGCGGAGGAAGTTTGATGAAAGATACGGTCAGGATTACTTTTCTTGCCGACTTGCATCATTACTCTGAAACTCTCGGAACAAAAGGCAGAGCCTTTGAACTGAGAAGCGGTTCCGATCAGAAATGTTTAGCAGAAACGGGCGGTATCATTGATGCCGCCTTTTCTAAAATCGAAAACAGCGATACACAGGCAGTTCTGATTCTGGGTGATGTGAGTAATAACGGCGAAAGAGTTTCTCACGAAGAATTAAGAGAAAAACTTTATAAACTGCAGAAGAAAAAAGACGTTTATCTTATAACTGCAACTCACGATTGGTGCTGTGACAAAAATCCAAGACGCTTTGAAGGGGACAAAACCTTTCACGATGTACCCGTAATGAAAAGCGATGAGTTGCGTGACTTTTATTTTGATTTCGGTCCGAAGCAGGCAAAGTCGGAATTTATAACCCATCTCGGTACTTGTTCATACACCGTCGACGTGGGCGAAAGTGTGCGTATACTCTGTCTTAACGATGACCAGAACGGCAAAGGAAAAGCGGGTTTCAAAGAAGATCACTTCAAGTGGATTGAAGAACAGATTGCCCTTGCAAGAGAAGAAAACAAATTTCTCATCGGTATTGAGCATCATCTTCTTATGCCTCATATTCACTCTATGCTCGGCAACGGTTCGACCTGTGTGGGCGACAGAGAAAAAGTGGCTTCTCGTCTTGCCGATGCAGGACTTCATTATATGTTTGTGGGTCACTCTCACATTCAGGCAATTGACTCCTTCACCTCAAAGAAAGGCAACAGAATTATTGAGGTAAACGTGGGTTCACTCTGCGGTTATCCCTCACCGATTGTTAATGCGGAAATTTCAGACAGCGGTGTCCGTATCACAACCACCGCACCGGGTAATTTTGTTTATGAGGGCAAAACCTATGATGCCCTTTCCTATACGAAGAAACATACTCTCGGTCTTGTTGACAACATTTTTGATGCCGCTGAGAAAAGTAAAGAGGACTTTTCTCAAAGGCTTTCGGCTCTGGGTATTGACGGCGAAAAAGCGTCAAAACTTTATTTCATTGCTCACCCTCTTATAAAGTACATCAGAAATGTCACCGTAGGGCAGGGCTATAATAAACTGAAACTTTTCGGTTTAGGTAAAATGCTTGATAAAAATATTATTGCCGAATTTAAAAATAAGCCCGTAATTGATTTTGCTCACGAAATAATTCTTTCTGCCTTTGACGGCGGAAAGAAAACCTATAAACCGACGGACAGTTACTACAAAGCCGTTACGGATTTTATGAATATACCCGTCAAAATCAAAGACTGCTCACTGACAAGAAACCTTAAACAGTGCGTGGAAAACGTGCTTAAAGGCCCCGAGTACAACATTAACGACTGTACTCTGCCGAATCTTTATAAATAAGAACCCGACCCGACGAGCAATCAAAGATTGCGGTCGGGTACCCCGGAACCTTGTTGCTTCGCAATAACAAAAAGGTGCTTACGGCATAGCCGTAGGCACTTTTTTTTCGATTTCGCCTTTGATGAACTCTTTGGGAGTTATTCCGTATTCGGCGGTAAAGGCTCTGTAAAAACCTGCATAGTCACCGAAGCCGCAGGCTTCTGCCGCTGTTGTCGGCTTGATTCCGCTTGAAAGCATCTGTTTTGCATTGACCAGCCTTTTGAGAGTTATATATCGGTGAAGACTTGTGCCGACGGCGTTGTTGAAAGCGTGGGAAAGATAGTACTTGCTCACAAAAAATTCGTCGGCAACAGAGGAGAGGGACAGTTTTTCGCAATAACGGAGATTTATATAGTCAAGAACCTGTGAAATAAGAGGGGAGGAGTTTTTATTGTCTTCTGCGTTTTTTGTGCCGATGCTTATACGGTTGAGTTCAACTAAAATCCTTGTAAGCACCGTTTTGCACACAAGGTCGGCACCGTAGTAATTTTCACTGTTTTCCTTTATAAGTTCTTCGAGTTTTGAAATAAGAAAATTCTGCTGACTCTGAGTCAGGCGGATAAGGTTTGAATGTTTAGGGTTGGTGTTGTCAAAACAACGGGTAAGGCTTGTCAGGTTTGAGCAAAGGGAATGGAGGTAGTTTTTATTTATCCATAAAACGATGCGTTCATAATCGGTCTGGTCGGGGGCAATTCTCGGCTGATGAAGTTCAAGGGGATTGATAAGAAGAACATCGCCTGATTTCAGATGATAACCTTTACCTTCGACGTTATATTCCACATTGCCGCTTATGAAAAAGTATATCTCATAAAAGTCGTGCTGATGTATCGGAACACCCTCAAATTTACCGTCACGGTAATGGAAAATTTCAAATTCACTCTTTGACATACTCTGTCTTGGGTCAAAAATCTGCATAAATTTACTCCTTTGTCTGTGCTAATATTAGCATACAGCAACATTAACAATCAGTCAAGCAATTTTCACTATTTTTATTGTTAAATAAATGTGATATATTATAATAGATAAAATATGAAAATATGAAAGGAAGGTGTGATGTCTGTGACAGGATTTATGACAGAAGATTTCCTTCTCGACACTCAGACGGCAAAAGAACTCTATCACGGTCATGCGGCAAAAATGCCCGTTATCGACTATCACTGCCACGTGAGTCCGAAAGAAATCTATGAAGACAAGCACTTTGAAAACATTACTGAAGTCTGGCTCGGCGGTGACCATTACAAGTGGCGTCTTATGCGTTCCAACGGTGTGAGTGAATATTACATCACGGGTGATGCGCCTGCAAGAGAAAAGTTTCAGAAGTTTGCCGAGGTTCTTCCCAAAGCAATCGGAAACCCCATGTATCATTGGTGCCACTTTGAACTGAAAAGATATTTCGGTTATGAGGGTATTCTGAACGGCGATACGGCGGAGGAAGTATGGCAGCAAGCCAATGAAATTCTTGCTCGTGAGGATATGGGCGCAAGGGGTATTATTGAAAAAAGCGCAGTTGCTTTCATTGGCACAACCGACGACCCCGTTGACACCCTTGAATATCACGCTCTTATCAGAGAAGAAGGCAAACTCAAAGCCCTTGTTGCTCCGTCTTTCAGACCCGATAAGGCATTTAATCTTAATGCGGACATTTTCTGCGACTATATTAAAACCCTTTCCGAAGTTTCAGAAATTGAGATTGACTCTATGGCTTCTCTCAAAAAGGCTCTTTCAAAGAGAATGGAGCACTTTGACAAGATGGGCTGTAAAGCAAGTGATCACGGACTCAATTATGTTCCTTTCTGCGAAAAAACTCCGGAAGAAACGGATATAATATTCAAAAAGGCTCTTTCAGGTCAGAAGGTTACAAAAGAAGAACTTGACGCAGTGCAGACGGAACTTCTCGCTTTCTGCGGTAAGGAATATAAAAGACTCGGCTGGGTTATGCAGCTTCACTACAACTGCCTTAGAAACCCCAACAGCAAGATGTTTGAAAAGTTAGGCGCAGATACGGGCTTTGATATTATCGGACCCTGCACCTGCATTAAGGAACTGACACAGATACTTGACAAGATGTATAAGGCAGACGCTCTGCCCCGCACGATTCTTTACTCTCTTGATTCTTCCGATAACTCTGCCATAGACACCGTTCTCGGTGCATTCCAGCAGGAAGGCTATCCCGGCACTCTCCAGCACGGCAGTGCCTGGTGGTTCAACGATACCAAAAACGGTATGCGTGAACAGATGACAAGTCTTGCATCTCTCGGACTTTTAGGCAACTTTGTGGGTATGCTCACAGACTCAAGAAGTTTCCTCAGTTACACAAGACACGAATATTTCCGCCGTATACTCTGCCAACTTTTCGGTCAGTGGGTTGAAAGCGGCGAATATCCGGCGGATATGGACACCCTCGGCAAAATGGTTGAGGATATTTCCTTTGGCAACGCAAAAAGATTTTTCAGTTTGGAGGATATGTTAAAATGAAAATGTCATTCAGATGGTACGGTCAGGACGACCCCGTAACCTTAAGAAACATCAGTCAGATTCCTAATATGCGCAGTATCGTTTCTGCCGTTTACGATGTTAAACCCGGTCAGGTTTGGCCCGAAGAAAGCATCGAAAGAATCAAAAAAGACTGCGAAGAACACGGCCTTATTTTTGATATCGTTGAGTCAATTCCCGTTTCCGAAGATATCAAACTCGGCTCTGCAAACAGAGATGAACTCATCGATGTTTATTGCGAAAATATCCGCCGCTGTGCAAAGCACGGTATCAAATGCGTAACTTATAACTTTATGCCCGTTTTTGACTGGACAAGAACTCAGCTTGACAAAGAGGCTCCCGACGGCTCAACAAGTCTTGTTATGTATTGGGATCAGATGAGAGGTCTTGACCCCCTTGTTGATGATATTGACCTTCCCGGTTGGGACGCAAGTTACACAAAAGATGAAATCAAGGCTCTTTTCGTAAAATACGGTGAACTCGGCGAAGAAGGTCTTTGGGAAAATCTTGAATATTTCCTCAAGAAAGTTATCCCCGTTGCAGAAGAATGTGACGTTAGAATGGCTATTCATCCCGACGATCCCCCGTACCCCATTTTCGGTCTTCCCAGAATCATCACTTGTGAAGAAAATCTTGACAGATTCCTTAAAATTGTCGATTCACCTGCAAACTCACTTTGCCTTTGCACAGGTTCTCTCGGTTGTGCAAATACAAACGACGTAGTTAAAATGGTAAGAAAATACAGCGCTATGGACAGAATCGCATTTATGCATATCCGTAACGTGCTTATTATGGAAGACGGTTCCTTTGAAGAAAGCGGACACCTTTCAAAATGCGGAAGCATTGATATGTATGAGGTTGTCAAGGCACTTGTTGAAACAGGCTTTGACGGTTATGTAAGACCTGACCACGGCAGAATGATCTGGGGCGAAACGGGCAGACCGGGCTACGGTCTTTATGACAGAGCCCTTGGCGCCACATATATCAACGGACTTTTTGAAGCTTGCGAAAAGGCTTGCAAATAAACGGAGGAAAACGATATGTTAAAAAACGTTCTTAACACAGACCTTACAAATAAGGTTGCAGTTGTAACGGGTGCAGGCGGTGTGCTTTGCTCATCTTTTGCCAAAACCCTTGCAAGAGCAGGTGCAAAAGTTGCACTTCTTGACATCAATGAAGACGCCGCAAAGGCTTATGCCGATGAAATTACGGCAGAAGGCGGCACGGCAAAGGCATATAAGTGTAACGTACTTGAAAAGGAAAGTTGCTATGCCGTTGCAGATGCAGTTCTGAGTGACCTTGGTCCCTGCGATATTCTTCTCAACGGTGCAGGCGGTAACAATGCAAGAGCAACGACAGATAAGGAATATTATTTCCCCGGTGACATTGACGATGACTGCAAGAGTTTCTTTGACCTTGATGCTGACGGAGTAAGTTTTGTGTTTAACCTTAACTTCCTGGGCACTCTCATTCCCACTCAGGCTTTTGTTCGTCAGATGGTTGGCAGAGAGGGATGCAACATTATCAACGTTTCTTCAATGAACGCTTACACACCTCTCACAAAGATTCCTGCATACTCAGGTGCAAAGGCTGCCATTTCAAACTTCACACAGTGGCTTGCCGTTCACTTCTCAAAAGAAGGCATCAGAGTCAATGCAATTGCTCCCGGCTTTTTCTCAACAAAGCAGAATGCCGCACTTCTCTTTAATCCCGACGGTTCACCCACTCCCAGAACAGGCAAAATCCTTGCCGCAACTCCTATGGGACGTTTCGGTAAATCAGAAGAACTTGACGGCGCACTTCTTTTCCTTGTAAACAATGAAGCAGCAGGCTTTATTACGGGTGTTGTTCTTCCCGTTGACGGCGGCTTCTCATCATATTCAGGTGTATAAAATTTGGAGGGTTTAAAAATGAGCGATATGTTTAAAACGATTTACGAACTCGGTATCATTCCCGTTGTTGCAATTGACGATGCAGACAAGGCAGTACCTCTTGCAAAGGCTCTGCGTGACGGCGGACTTCCCGCAGCAGAAATCACTTTCAGAACTGCCGCTGCCGAGGAATCAATCAGAAGAATCACAAAAGAATGTCCCGACGTTCTCGTTGGCGCAGGTACGGTTCTCACTCCCGAACAGTGTGACAGAGCAATTGCCGCAGGTGCAAAGTTTGTTGTAACTCCCGGCTTTAACCCCGATATGATTAAATATATCAAGTCAACAGGTATTCCCATGATGCCCGGTGCCGCAACTCCGGGTGAAATGGAACAGGCAATGAGCATGGGTCTTACAAACATTAAGTTTTTCCCTGCCGAAGCAAACGGCGGAGTTAACAAACTCAAAGCTCTTGCAGGTCCTTATCAGGCAGCAAAGTGGATGCCCACAGGCGGCGTAAATGCAAAAAATCTCAATGATTATCTTTCCTTTGACCGTATTATCTGTTGCGGCGGCACATGGCTTGCAACGAGTGCGGATATCGCAGAAGGCAATTGGGAAGGCATCACAAACAAGTGTAAAGAAGCAGTAAAGACAATGCTCGGTTTCAAACTCGGCGGTATTGTGATTTATGACGAAAGTGCAAAGGAAGAAGCAAAACTTCTTTCAAACCTTTTCGGCTTCGAATATAAAGAAACAGAATGCGGTGTTTCCGCAGGCAACATCACTTTCGCAAAAGACGATTGCGGTGCAAAGGGCTGTATTATTGTAAGTACCCTTAACGGCAACAGAGCAAAGGCTTATATCGAAAGACTCGGTGTTGAAATTGATTCTGATATCCGTTATGATAAAAAAGGCAATGTAACTTGCTTCGGTCTTAAAAATTTAGTTGCAGGTTTTGAAATCTGCATTGAAACAAAATAAAATTTGAGGTGAATTAAAATGGCAAAGAGAATTATTACATTCGGTGAAATTATGCTTCGTCTTGCTCCTGAAGGATACCTTCGTTTCTTCCAGAACGATACAATGCAGGCCACTTTCGGCGGCGGTGAAGCAAACGTTGCAGTTTCCCTTGCAAACTACGGTATGGATGCCGCTTTCGTTACAAAACTCCCTGCTCATGCAATCGGTCAGGGCGCAGTTAATTCTCTCAGAGGTCTCGGCGTTGACACAAAGAGCATCGTAAGAGGCGGTGACAGAGTAGGTATCTACTATCTTGAAAAGGGCGCTTCACAGAGAGGTTCCGTATGTATTTACGACAGAGCATACTCCGCAATCCAGCTCGCTTCAAGAGAAGACTTCAATTGGGACGAAATCTTTGAAGGTGCCGATTGGTTCCACTTCACAGGTATCACACCGGCTCTCGGCGAAAACCTTGTTGAAATTTGTCTTGACGCATGCAAAGCCGCAAAGGCAAAGGGCGTAAAAATTTCCTGCGACCTTAACTACAGAGGTAAACTCTGGACAAGACAGCAGGCAAGAGAAGCCATGACAAAACTTTGCAAATATGTTGACGTTTGCATTTCAAACGAAGAAGATGCAAAAGACGTTTTCGGCATTGAAGCAGAAAACACCGATATTTACGGCGGTAAACTTGACAAGGAAGGTTACAAGTCAGTTGCAAAACAACTTATGGATTCCTTCGGTTTTGAAAAGGTTGCAATTACCCTTCGCTCCTCAATTTCCGCAAACGACAACGACTGGGCTGCAATGCTTTATGACGGTGAGAACTACTGCTTCTCAAAGGAATACCACCTTCACATCGTTGACCGTGTTGGCGGCGGCGACAGTTTCGGCGGCGGACTTATCTATTCACTTCTCAGTGGCAAGTCAACTCAGGAGGCAGTTGAATTTGCCGTTGCAGCATCGGCTCTTAAACACTCCATTGAGGGTGACTACAACAGAGTTACCGTTGCAGAAGTTGAAAAACTTGCAAAGGGCGACGCTTCAGGTCGTGTGCAGAGATAAAAATTTTTACGGGCACGGTTTATCCGTGCTCTTTTTTTGTTGATTTTTGCTTTCTTTATGTTATACTTATAGGGAAATATAAAACTACTGAAAAGGATAAGTACAATGCGTGAAATAAAAACCGAACTTATTGTTGATACAATCGAAGAACTTTGCATCGAAGCCAACTGCCATCTGCCCGAAGATGTGAAGTGCGCAATTGAAAACTGCCGTAAATGTGAAGACGGTGTTCTTGCAAAAGGCATACTTGAGGATATAGTGAAAAATTACGAAATCGCCGACAGAGAGAACGTGCCCGTCTGTCAGGATACGGGTATGGCTTGCGTTTTCCTTGAAATCGGTCAGGACGTGCATATTGCAGGCGGTGACTTGACAGAAGCCGTTAATGAGGGCGTTCGAAGGGGCTATGACAAAGGATACTTGCGAAAGAGCGTTGTAAAAGACCCCGTAAGACGAGGTAACACGGGAGATAATACTCCTGCCATGATTTATACGGAAATCGTTGGGGGAGAAAATATAAAAATCACTCTTGCGCCAAAAGGCTTCGGCAGTGAAAATATGAGTGCCATACGAATGTTCAAGCCCTCGGCAGGTATTGAGGGGATAAAGAATTTCATCCTTGAAACTGTTGAAAATGCAGGGCCTAACCCTTGTCCGCCTATGGTGGTTGGTGTAGGTATCGGCGGCACTTTCGACAAGTGTGCTCTGCTTGCAAAAAAAGCGCTGATGCGTCCTCTTGACACTCGGCACCCCGACCCCTATTATGCCGACCTTGAAAAAGAGATGCTCCAAAAAATCAACGCTCTCGGCATCGGCCCCCAGGGCTTTGGCGGAAGAACAACGGCAATCGGACTTAATATTGAAACAATGCCGACCCACATAGCAGGTATGCCCTGTGCGATAAACATCAATTGCCACGTTACAAGACACAAAACAAAGGTGATATAAATGGAAAAACGAATAACTTTACCTCTTACAGAAGAATTGGCAAGGTCGCTTAAAATGGGCGACAGAGTTCTTCTTACGGGTACAATTTATACCTCAAGAGATGCGGGACACAAAAGAATGTGCGAATCTCTTGCAGCGGGCGAGAAACTCTCCTTTGACCCTGAAAATGCAACAATTTATTATGTAGGTCCAACCCCTGCAAAGCCGGGACAGATTATCGGTTCGGCAGGGCCTACTACGAGCGGCAGAATGGACGCTTACGCTCCCACTCTGATGAGCGTGGGTGCGAGAGGAATGATAGGCAAGGGCGCAAGACTGCCCGAAGTAGTTTCGGCTATGAAAAAGTATAGCGGCGTTTACTTCGGCGCTATTGGCGGTGCAGGTGCACTTCTTGCAAAATGCATTAAGAAATCCACTCTTATTGCTTACGAGGATTTAGGTGCTGAAGCACTTCGTGAACTTTATGTGGAAGATATGCCTTTGACAGTTATTATTGACTGTGAGGGTAACAGTCTTTACGAAAAGGGCAGAGAGGAATATCTTGCTTCAAAGAAGTAAAAATGAACAGAGAGTTTCCGTTTATTTCACGGCAACTCTCTTTTTATTACAAACTTATTAAAACACACAAACACTTATTGCCCGAAAAGTTTTCTTATGCTATACTCAAATTGCATTCACCGACTTGTCAGGGAGATGATATTATGAGAAAAATTTTAAGAATAGCCATAATAATTGCAGGTCTGTTCTTTATCTGGAACGGCATCTTTGTTTCCGTATATTCAAATTTCAACATAGGCATTATACCTGTTTTTGCTCTTGGTATTATGCTTACGGCTTACGGTTTTCTTTTCAATAAACTCAAAGGAAAAAAGATTATACATACCTTTGTTTCATTGGTAGTGGCGGTTCTTCTTGTTTTCGGCTCATTCCTTGCTTTTTGCGGCTCAAATGATAATGTAACTTATGAAGAAGATGTGCTGATTGTTCTCGGTTGCGGAATAAGAGGGGAAAGAGTGACTGCAGGACTCGGCAAAAGACTTGACAAAGCCCTCCAATATTACAGGGAAAACCCTGATGTAATTATCATCGTTTCAGGCGGTCAGGGACCTCAGGAAGATATACCCGAAGCCCTTGCAATGCAAAGGTATCTTACCGAAAGAGGTGTGCCCGAAAGTCAGATAATTATGGAGGATAAGTCAACTTCCACCATTACAAATTTCAGAAACTCCCATGAGATAATGAAAGAAAAAGGTTTGCCCGACGATTCCGTTGCTTTTGTCACCAATGCATACCATGTTTACAGAGGCACTTATTACGCAAGAGAAGAAGGCCTTGACGTAACCCATCTCGGCACGGATATCGTGTGGTACACGGTGCCCATGAATTATTTCCGTGAAATGCTTGCGGTGATGAAAATGTGGGTATTTGATTGAAAGAATACGGAACAAACAATTAAAATAAGAGTTTAAAAAAATGCCATTGTACAAACTGAACTTCTTCGGTTGATACAATGGCTTATTTTTTTGTAATAATCAATTAGAATCCGTTTGCTTCTACGCCATATACGGCTTGTTCGTTGGTGAAGCCTTCATATTCCAGTTGATCGATCAGTCCTTGGCGCGAAAAAGAAGAATAATCAAGATAATTTTTTGCACATTTTGCAGCTTGCTCATTCCAATCAGCACCGCAATTATCGGCTCCATATGTTGCTTCTTCACTTGAGAATTTTTCATATTCAAGTTGCTTAATTAAACCTTTATAAGAAAAAGCAGAATAGTCAAGGTAACTTTCAGCTTTTTCTAATGCTTGCTCATTCCAGTCTGCTTCACAGTTTTCTACAGCGAAAACTGCTTCTTCGTGAGTATATCCTTCATATTCAAGTTGGTCAATTAAGCCTTCGTAAGAAAATGCTGAAAAATTAAGGTATGATTTAGCAGATTTCAATGCGTTTTTCTCTCCGACGGAAGCATTATCTGTTGCTTTTTCGGTGGTTGTTTCTTCTCTTGATTCTTGTGTTTCGTCAACAGCTTCTCCAACCGATGATGTACTATTGGAAGTGTCGTTAATTGATGTATCATCCGTGTTTCCTGATGATATAAAAGCGAACAATACTAATACAACAACAGCGATGATTATCCATTTTTTCTTTCCTTTTTTCTTTTTCTGTTCTGTTACTTGAATATTTTCGTTTTCCATTTTTGAAAACCTCCTTTTTTTTTACTTGATAATAACACATATGTATTCAAAAGTCAAGAAAAAATTACACATATGTGTTCAAATGAATACATATGCATTACTTAATGGAAGTTTTATATCATACACTATCATTGGGGTGATGATATGTTTGAACCAATGCTCGACTCAAAGGCGGTAGGCGAAACTATTGCTGAAATCAGAAAGAGAAAGGCTGTAAGTCAGGATGTGCTAAGCGGTCTTGCGGGAATAGGAAGAACTCATCTGAGTGCAATTGAAAGAGGCGAAAGAAAACCGACGTTGGAAACTCTTTTCAGAATTTCAATCGCACTTGATATGAAAATGAGCGATATTATGCTTGAGATTGAAAAGAAGATGTAAGAGAAAACTCCCTTCACCCGTTTTGAAGTAAAAGGAGTTTGACATATTCTTTTATTGTTATATTGACTTTTTTATATTCATAAGTTATAATGTTTGAGCAATCTGAAATAAGCGGTGGAGTCTGTCATAGAATATTTCGGTATTCTATTTGTTGCGGATTGTAATTTTGATGTTCATTAAGGGTTAAAGTCAACCCTGATGTTTTATCCGAATTAAGATGGAATCCGCCTTTTTTAAGGCGGATTTTTTTGTACAGATACGCCTGAAAATTTTATTTTAAGGAGTTGTCACAATGAGTCCTATTACAATTACTGCTCTGGTTATCTTTGCTGCTACATATGTTCTTATGCTGGCTTTTCAGAAAATCAGACCCTATGTTACCGTTGCTTCTGCCCTTATCTTTGTTGCTTTGGGTATTATTGCTTCGGTCAATCCCTCACTTTTCGGTGAAGGTTTCTTCAATCTGACTTCGGGAAGTTACGGTTATTCTGTTTCAAACGCACTTTCCGAAATAGACTGGAACGTTATTATGATGATTGCAGGTACAATGGGTACGGTTTACCTGTTCATCGAATCAAAAATGCCTCAATTGATGTCCGACGTTCTCATTTCTAAAATGCCCAATATGAAATGGGTTATTGTTTCTCTTTCACTTTTTGCCGGAATTGTTTCCGCTTTTGTTGATAATGTGGCTACGGTGCTTATGATTGCGCCCGTTGCTCTCGCATTCTGCAAAAAACTGAACGTTTCCCCCGTACCTGCAATAATCTGCATTGCAATTTCCTCAAATCTTCAGGGTGCGGCTACTCTTGTGGGTGACACAACATCTATTCTTCTTGCAAAAGCCGCAGGACTTGACTTTTCCGATTTCTTCGTGCATGACGGTCACGTGGGTATGTTCTGGGTTGTTCAGGCAGGTGCCCTTGTCAGTGCATTGATTATTCTCTTTATGTTCCGCAAAGACAATGAGAAAATCAGTTTTTCGGGCAAAACAGTTGTTGAAGATAAGTTCCCCACCTTCCTTCTTGTAGGTACCGTTGTTGCTCTTATTGCAGTATCTTTCATTCCCTATAAGGACAGTGCTGCAGAAGGTCAGTTTTATAAACCCGATATTACCAACGGTATAATCTGTATCGGTTTCTTTGTTGTGGGTATTATCCGTGAACTTTTCATAAAGAAGAATAAAGAAATCGTAAAGAATGCCTTCAAAGAAATCGACTACTATACAATCGTTCTTCTGACGGGACTTTTTGTAGTTATCGGCGGTATCAAGAGTGCAGGTGTTATTGACGTAATCGGTAATGCAATTGCCTCACTCGGCTCAGGCTCACCCTTTGTCGTTTATACCATTATTGTGTGGATGAGCGTTATACTTTCTGCCTTTATTGATAATATACCCTACACGGCAACAATGCTTTCAATTGTACCCGTGATTGCAGAGGGTGTCGGTATGAATCCCGTTATACTTTATTACGGACTTCTTTGCGGTGCAACCCTGGGCGGAAACCTTACACCCATCGGAGCTTCCGCAAATATTGCAGGTATCGGTATTCTCCGTAAAGAAGGATATGAAGTGAAGGCAACAACCTTTATGAAATACGGTGTACCCTTTACACTTGCGGCTGTTATAACAGGATATATTCTCATCTGGGTTATCTGGGCGTAATGTAAATTAGGAACAAGCATATTTTCGTTTATTACTTGAGAAAGTTTCGTCTGTAAAGGACAATCAGAAATTTGAAAAAAAGTACTGCAGGGGCGACCGTTGGTCGCCTCTTGCTTTTTGACCACAATTACAATATAATGAAAAAAATTGAAAAAAACTGTAACAAATGTGCCGATTTTGGCATTAACATACAGAACAAAGGAAAGGAGATGAAAAAATGCAGTCAATGGATGAGATATATCAAAAATATGCCATGACGGTTTATAAATATCTGCTTAGTCTTTGCCGCAATGACGATATTGCAGAGGAACTGACGCAAGAAACCTTTTATCAGGCAATTAAAAGCATACACCGTTTTGATGGTTCGTGCAGTATATCAACATGGCTTTGTGCAATAGCTAAAAATCAGTTTTTATCCTATCAGCGAAAGCACCCGAAAACCGCCGAGTTTGAGACTTATGATGCTACGGTGCAGTCGGCGGAAGAAGACGTCATAGCATACGAAAACCGAGTGGAATTACTTCGGCGGCTGCATTTATGTCCTGAACCTTACCGTGAGATTCTGTATTTGAGAATTTTCGGCAACTTATCTTTCAGAGAAATAGGGGATATCTTAGGTAAGACGGAAAACTGGGCGAGAGTAACATTCTATAGAGGTAAAGAAAAGCTGAGAAAGGAGCTTGAAACTTATGAAAAACAATCTTACGTGTGAATTGGTTGAAGATTTAATGCCGTCATATATAGATTCACTTACAAGTGAAGTGACCAACAAGGCGGTGAGAGAACATCTGTCGCAGTGCGAGAAATGCAAAGCAAAACTTGACACTATGTCAGAGCCCTGCAGTGAGGATAAAATCCAGCAGGAAAAGAAAGAGATAGATTTTCTTAAAAAGGCGAGGAAAAGAAACATAAAGGTTATTATCACGAGTTTTATAAGTGTTGTTCTCATTATTTCTATTGTAGTTTGTACTTTGCCGTATATGATAAGGTATACTGCTGATGATTCAATGATTAACTATAATGTGACTGTAGACGGAGATAAAATCAATATCAAAGCTGCCGCTGTCCGTCAAAGCAGTGCAAAAATCACCGATATACTTTACGATATAAGTGACAACGGTACTCTTGATATTTCCTTTGAATTCAGAGAAAAGACAATGTTTGATCAAAACGAGATATTCAATCTTGATTTAACTGCAAACATTAAAAGCGTTGTATGTCAGGGTAAATTCCTTTGGGAAGACGGGGAGTATATTTCACCAATAACATCGGCAGTATACAAATACAGAACGCCTTATATAGGTGATATGTCTCATAATCAAAAGATTACAATGGCTCTCGGAGCCTATGAGTATCTCGGTTCATTTTCCAATGCACTTTATACAAAAGCAGAGCCTTACGGATGGGAGATAATTATTACTGATCCCATTATGCCTGTAACCGAAAAAGAAAAGAAGGAATTGATGACAAATTACTCCTATGTGCTTCTTGGCGTTATCGGCAATCTTTCTTATGTCACTTTCACCTATGATGTTTTCAATTCTGATGGCAAGGACTTCGAAAAAAGCATAACGGTAACAAAAGAAGAGGCTTCGGAATTTTTCGGCGAGGATATAAAGAAGTGCTCTGAAGATATAAATAATCTTCAGTATCTTATGGAAAAAACAGGGCTCAGCGATATGCCGTACATCGACGCAGAGGACACTGAAACCTTTGAAGCTGAAATAAAGGAGCAGGCAAGAATCTACCTTTTCAATGCGAGTGATGCAGTAATTAAGAGAATCGAGCTTTACTGTCGTGAAACACAAAAAATGGGTGCAGTAGGCTATCAGGATGATTCTATATTTAATATAGGCAAGAGACCCACAGTTACAACAGTTGATATGGATGTATGGCTCGAAGAACTTTCGTCAAATGCCTATGATGAATCAAGACTCGATACGGTAACAGTTGATGTTACGGTTTATGATTGGGATGACAATGCTTATAAAGTGACAGATACTATCGAAGTGAGTGCCTTTTTCGGTGCAGTCTATAACTATAAACTCACAGGTGATTTTGAAAAGGGCTTCAGTTTGAAGCAATAAGAAAACTTATGGAAAAAACTCTTGACATAATTTCACAGCTTTGTTATAATCACTTTAATATCGTTCAAAAGCTATGACTGAGTTTTAAGTAAGTCAGGGGTAACAGGTAACAGAGAGGAATTGGCTGCTGAAAAATTCCACCTGCCCGAAACTGAAATTCGCCTCACGAGCTGTCTGTGAAAAGCAGAATGTACTCGCTGCATTAAAGCGAATAAAGGGGTAAGACTTTTGTCTTGCAATTTGAGTGGTACCACGGAATTTATTTCGCCTCAACAGCAATGTTGGGGCGATTTTATTTTATATGGAGGTAAAAAATGGAAAGTAAAATCACACTTCTCAGAGAAGAATTTGCTTCGGAACTTGAAAATGCCGCAAACTCTGCTGACCTTGAAGCAATGAGAGTCAAATATCTCGGCAAAAAGGGCAGTGTAACAGACCTTATGAAAGAGATGAAAGGTCTTTCCAATGATGAAAAGAAGGTTTTCGGTCAGAAGGTTAATGAACTTAAAAACGAACTGACAGATAAGATTGCCGAAAAAACAGAAATGCTCAAGGAACTTGAAATCAAAAGAGAAATCGACTCTATGGACGAGTTTGACGTTTCAATGCCTGCAACTCTCGGTGAGGGCTCATATCACCCCATCACCCTTGTTCAGCGCCAGTGTGAAAGAATTTTCAAGTCAATGGGCTTCACCGTTGAAGATTATGCCGAAGTGGTTTCTGACTACGAGTGCTTTGAATCTCTCAATATCCCCAAGCACCACCCTGCAAGAGATATGCAGGATACCTACTATCTTGAAAACGGTCAGCTTTTAAAGAGCCAGACCTCTGCGGCACAGAATGCTATTTACAAAAAGTATAAGGATGCACTTGTTAATGACGGTGTGCCCATTAAGGCTATTTTCCCCGGCAGATGTTTCAGAAACGAAGCCACTGACGCCTGTCACGAAAATACTTTCTTCCAGATG
>CAYNIN010000021.1:0-23518 GCA_964397395.1 uncultured Faecalibacterium sp. | reverse complement strand
TGAAATCTTTAATGCTCATTTTTATACTCCTTAAAATTTAATATAATCTCGGGCCGAAGACAGCCGAGCCAACACGTACATGGTTAGAACCGCAGAGAATTGCCTGATAATAATCGTCGGACATTCCCATTGAAAGTATAGATATATCTGTATTATCTAACTTTTTACCCTTTATGTCAATAAATATTCGGTGCATTTTTGAAAAATATTTATCAAGTTCCCTTTTATTGTCACAAATGGGAGGTATTGTCATAAGTCCTTTGATTTTTATGAAGGGTAATTCGGCACATTCGCAGATAAGTTCATCAAGCATTTCCGGGGAAATACCCGATTTGCTCTCCTCCCCTGCGATGTTCACTTCAATAAGGCAGTCAGTAACTAAACCTTTTTCCTGACTTCGTTTTGAAATTTCTTTTGCAAGTTTTACGCTGTCAACGGATTCAATCATAGAAACCTCGCCGACAATCTGCTTAACTTTATTTGTTTGCAGATGACCGATTAAGTTTGCCTTGCAGTTATCAAGATTAAGAAACTCTTTTTTGCCGAGAAATTCCTGAACTTTGTTTTCGCCGATAAGTTTTACACCTTTTTCTATGGCACGGTTTATAAATATAGGCTCAACGGTCTTGGTAACGGCCATAAAATCAATATCGTCAATACTGCGTGAAGTTTTAACTGCCGCTTCGTTGATCTTTTCTTTGATAAATTCAACATTATAGTCAATATTGCGAAAACGTTCATCAGCTGATAATCTGTCCATCTTCAAGATTCATTCCTTTCACAACAATGCGGTCATAAAGTCTTAACGACCTGTAAGATTCAGTTGCCTGAGTATCAACAACTTTATTGCCGTCACTGTCAGTTTTATAAGCAATATACTCATTTGCAAGTACGTAATCTTCACCGTAATAGCAAATATCAACAGGTGTAAATTTAACATAGGAGCCAAGCAGCACATATACACCGAAAAGTCCGTCATCATTCTGCACAAGAGCACTGTTACTTATACGCAATCCTTCGTAAGCGGAAACCGTAACATTTGCAGTTTCAATACGAAGTTTTGCAATATCTTCGTTCATACTTGTACACTTCAGAGTAACGGTAATATTATCTCCGTTAAGTTCCGATACGCTGTGCACCTTCATATCAAGGTCTTCAATATTACTGTCGGGAAAATCAATGGAAACGTAATTACCTGTTTTAAACACTGATGCGTCTGTGATAGAAGTATCAAAGATAAAGTACCATGTATGCTGACCTATAATTTTGCCGTAAGCGTTTTCATAGGTTTCGGGAGCGGAAGAAACCAGTTTTTGACCGTCATTGACAGCAACTTTCTTATCGGCAACATCGGAATAGGATATTGAATTTTCATATCCGTCAGTCTGACTGATAAAATACCCTGCATGCGGTGCAGTGATTTTACTGTAAGAGCCGATATTTTTCTCAAGTTTGTTAATGCGGGATTTAAGTGAATCAATCTGACTGTCGATGTTAATAGCGTCACCCGTAGCAATCTGTTTTGTTGACATCTGATACACAAAGTCGTTTGCTGAAGAATCAAAACCTTCGAGCGAATTTGAAGAAATTGAATCAACATAGTTCTCAACGCTTGAAAATATACCGGAATTAAGATAAACGACATTTATATAACTTAAATCGCCCTGAGATTTGAGTTCCTGAAGTGATTCAAGTTTTTCCGTCAGTTCCTGTAGTTCAAGGTAATCAGCCGCTTCACTTTCACTGCTGAAAGCAAGGGCTATAACGCTGTTACTGCTGACACTCGCACTGTCGGATACGACGGGCACATACACTTTTCCGTTTTCCTGATAGAGAATAGATGAACCGTTACCCTTATCGGAAAAGTTCTCATCTCTGACAGTGAAACCCGTTACCACAAGTTGCTCTTTTTGTATGTAGTTAAAGGCATATTCCGTTTCAATTGTACCTGTATTTTTAAAATAAAGGTTCTGTGCAAAATAGAACAAACCAAGCACAAGAAAAACAGCAAATATAACCGTCAGTATTTTTTTATCTTTCTTTGAAATCATTGTTCTTCACCCGAAAATTTATCTATAATTGCGACCGCTTCATTAAGGAGGTCGTCCTTATTTTTTCCGTCAATATAAATCCAGTTGATTTTTTCGTTTCTTCTGAACCATGTAAGTTGCCTTTTGGCATACCTTCTCGTTTCTCTTTTCAGATTTTCCGTTGCTTCTTCAAGAGTCATTTCGCCGTCAAGAAAAGGTTTTAACTCCTTGTAGCCGATCGCCTGCTTTGAGGTTGAGGAGGTGTTGCTTTTGAAAAACAACTTTGTTTCTTTAATAAGACCGTCACCGAGCATCAAATCGACACGAAGATTGATTCTGTCATAAAGAAGTTGTCTGTTTTCGGCGTTAAGTCCTATAATACAAAAGTCAAACTCGCCTTCATTTTGATGCGAAAGTTCAGCCTGAACAGTAATAGTCTTGCCCGTTGCATAATAGACTTCGAGAGCCCTTAAAATACGCTTTGTATCATTGATATGAAGCCTTTTGTAACTTTCAGGGTCAACTTCACCGAGTTTTTCATAAAGGGCTTCTATCCCCTTTTCTCGCAAGGTTTCTTCAAGACTTTTTCTTATATCGCTTTTATCAAAATCAAGGAACTCGGTATTATTTACAAGAGTGTCAACGTAAAAACCCGTTCCGCCTGCAACAACGGGGATTTTACCTCTTGAAACAATATCTCTCATCGCTTCAAGTGCTTTTTCCTTAAAGGTTGCAACGCTGAACTCCTCGTCGGGATTTACGATATCTATAAGATGATGCTTAACTTCCGACTGCTCAAAGGCAGTAGGTTTAGCCGTCGCAATATCCATTGTTCTGTAAATCTGCATTGAGTCGGCGGACACGATTTCGCCGCCGATTTTTTTTGCTATTTCAATTGCAAGGCTTGTCTTTCCCGAAGCTGTGGGGCCGACAACTGCAACGGCAAGTTTCTTTTTCATAAATTCGACCTTTTTATCTGTTACTGTATTCTGCCGAACATTTTTTCAAGTTCGTATTTTGAAAGTTCAAGAAGCACGGGTCTGCCGTGAGGACAGTACCTTACCTTTTCATCATAAAGCACCTGTTCCGCAAGAACTTTCATCTCGGCAGTGGAGTTTTTGTACCCTGCTTTAATTGCCGCTTTGCACGCAGACGTGTGATGTATTCTGTCAATTTTTTCTGACTCTACGTTGGTTTTGCCCTCACAAAGATAAGAAGCAATTTCTATAACCGTGTCTTCAATGTCGTCGCCCGAAATAAGCATAGGACATTCTCTGACAATAACAACACCCGTGCCGAAATCTTCAACAAGATAACCCGCTTTTGCGAAGATATGGAGATTTTCAAGTATGATACTGTATTCATTTTTACCTAAAGTTACGGTTACGGGAGTCAGAAGAACCTGGGAAGAAACGTTTTCAAGGGCATTCTTCTTGATTTTGTTATAAATTATTCTTTCGTGAGCGGCGTGCTTATCAATAAGACATATCTTATTATCATACTCACAAATAATGTATGTTTTAAAGGCTTCACCCAAAAGTCTTAAGGGTTTCGGTTCAGTGTTTTGAGTTGTAATTTTAACGGCAGGTTCCCTTTTAACCTGCTCAGCCTCGGCGGCTGATTTGATTTCAAGTGAATCAACTGAATTTTGAGCAGAAGAACTGTTTGTCACAGTTTCTGCTTTAGGTTTGTTTTGAGGAACTTCTCCGTGCAGAGCGGTCTTTTTCTGACCTGATTTATAAGCGGAAATAAGGTCGGGCTCGTGAGAATCGGTGTAACCTTTGTTTACTGTTTCAGGACTGCTTAAAACATCACACTGATACTGAGAGGCGGACATTTTATTCCAGAAATCAGCCCTTGGTTTAGCGACTGTTTCCGTTTTTTTCGGTACATCGGTCACAGGCTTTGCCTGCACCGTTTTTGTTTCTTTAACCTGCAGGGCTGGAGTATCGTCTTCAACCATCTGCAACTGTGCGTATTCGGGTTTTGCTTTTTCTGTAAGTTTTGCAAGTTTACTGCTGTCAACCTGAACGGGTGAATCAAACTCACCGAGAGCACCTTTCACGGCGTAATAAACGGCAGTCGAAACTTTTCTTTCGTCACTAAAACGCACCTCTGTTTTTGCAGGGTGAACGTTAACGTCAACGGTCTGTGGGTTAACATAGACATTAAGCACACAACTCGGGAATTTACCAACCATAATGGTATTCTTATAAGCGTTTTCCATTGAGGAAGCAATCGAGCGTGACTTAATCTGTCTGTTATTCAAAAAGAAATACTGCATTGCACGGGAAGGTCTTGAGCAAACGGGTTTACAGACGTATCCGGACACTTTTATCCCGTCTAATTCGTAGTTTACTTCAAGCAGACTTTCTGCAAAAACTCGGCCGAAAACGGAATATATAGTTGCAAGAAGATTACCGTTACCGGGAGTGATAAGTACCTGCTTACCCTCACGGATGAAACGGATACTGATTTCGGGGTGAGATAAAGCGATTTTATCAACAACGTCTGCAACGGCATTGGCCTCGGAAACATCACGTTTGAGAAACTTCATTCGTGCAGGGGTATTATAGAACAAATCACGCACGACAATAGTTGTGCCTTCCGGGCAACCTGCCGCCTCGTAAACCGTCTGTACACCGCCTTCTGTTTTATATACGGTGCCCATTTCTTCATTGACGGTTTTAGTCAGAATTTCCGTGCGTGAAACGGCAGCAATTGAAGCGAGCGCCTCACCTCTGAAACCGAGAGTGAAGATAGAGTTAAGGTCATCAGCGGACTGAAGTTTGCTCGTTGCGTGGCTGAGAAAAGCCTTGGGCACGTCTTCTCTTTCAATGCCTGAGCCGTTATCGGTGATTCTTATATAGGTGACACCGCCGTTTTTAATTTCGAGGGTTATGGTCGTGGCACCTGCATCAACAGAATTTTCCATAAGTTCTTTAACAACAGATGCAGGTCTTTCGACAACTTCACCGGCCGCTATCAATTCCGCTATATGTTTTGAAAGCACATTGATTTTTGCCATAAAGTTTGCCCTCCTTTATCATAAAATTCTTTTAAACAGTGGAATGTTTTGCTTTTGTGACAAGTTCGTGAAGAGTCGTGAGCGCTTCAAGAGGTGTCAGAGTGTTGACATCAATGTTTTTGAGCGAATCAATAATTTCATCGTCAACAGAAGAAGAAAGTGAGAGTTGAAGTTCGTTTTCTTCTTCATTGATAATTTCTTTCATAACAGTTTTATATTCGGGGTTAGCACTTTCAAGTTCAACTAAAATCTGTCTTGCCCTTGAAACAACACTGCTCGGTATACCTGCAAGTTTCGCAACCTCAATACCGTAACTGCCGTCAGCGCAACCTCTTACAATTCTGCGAAGGAAAATGATTGTGTCGCCTTTCTTTTTGACGGAGATGTTATAGTTTTTGACTCCGTCAAGTTGATTTTCAAGTTCTGTCAGTTCATGATAATGAGTGGAGAAAAGAGTTTTTGCTCCGAGTTTTTTTCTGTCAACAATATGCTCGAGTACAGCCCTTGCGATACTCATTCCGTCAAAGGTAGAAGTACCTCTGCCGACTTCATCAAGTATAATAAGACTGTTTTTACCTGCATTTTTTATGATATTTGACACTTCGTTCATCTCAACCATAAAGGTAGACTGACCTGTTGCAAGGTCGTCGGAAGCGCCTACACGGGTGAAAATACTGTCGATAACAGAAAGTTCGGCACGTTTTGCAGGCACGAAAGAGCCAATCTGTGCCATAAGACAGATAAGCGCAACCTGACGCATATATGTGGATTTACCTGCCATATTCGGTCCCGTAATAATTGAGCATCTGTCGTCATTGCAGTCCATATATGTATCGTTGGGCACAAAGGGTGCACCGTCGAGCATAAGTTCAACTACGGGATGTCTTCCGTCGGTAATACTGATAGAAGTGCCGTCAATCATTGTGGGGCAGACATAACTGTTTCTCACCGCAACGTTTGCAAATGAGCAAAGAACATCTGTTACGGCAATTGCAGATGCCGTTGACTGTATTCTGTTAAATTCATTTGCAACGGCTGAACGAACCTGGCAGAAAATCTCGTATTCAAGTTTCACGATTCTTTCCTGGGCACCGAGAACTTTGCTTTCAAGTTCTTTTAATTCCTGGGTGATATATCTCTCACAGTTTGCGAGAGTCTGTTTTCTTATATATTCTTCGGGTACAAGGTTTTTGAAGGAGTTCGTAACTTCAATATAGTAACCGAATACCCTGTTATATCCGACTTTAAGTTTTGTGATACCGGTTTTTTCTTTTTCACGGGCTTCAATTTCGGCAATATATTTTTTGCCGTTATTCTGAATATCTCTTAAAGAGTCAAGTTCTTCGTTGAAGCCGGATTTGATAATATCGCCCTCTCTTACACTGAAAGGTGCTTCTTCATCAATGGCGGCATCTATAAGTGCATATACATCTTCAAGTAAATCAATATTCTCATACTGCTTTTTAAGATAAGCACTTGAACAATCCGATAAAAGTGATTTAACTTTAGGCAGTCTTCCTATTGTCTGCTTGAGACCGTTTAAGTCCTTGGCATTGGCTGACTCATATACAACTCTTGTAATAAGTCTTTCAATATCAAAAATCTGTGTAAGTGCCTCTGTCAGTTCGAAAAGTTTGACGTTACTGTCATAAAGTTCCGACACAGCGTTGTGACGCTTTATGATGTTGACATAGTTGACCAGAGGCTTTTCAATCCATGAGCGAAGAAGTCGCTTGCCCATAGAAGTCTTTGTTTTATCAAGTACCCACAAGAGTGAGCCTTTCTTTTCCCTTGAACGCATTGTTTCCACAATTTCAAGGTCACGTTTTGTCGAATAATCAATTTTCATAAACTGACTGTCCGAATAATAGTTTATATCTCTGATGTTTTCAAGGTTATTCTTCTGAACATTCTTGAGATACTTCAAAGATACACCAACGGCAACAACAGCGTAAACGTTATCTTTTATGCCGAGTTCGGTAATTTTCTCCGAGCCGAAATGAGCCGTACATTCAGCAAGGCAATCTTCATAATCAAAATAATCGTCGTCAGGCACTTCGCAGACTGCTTCGATTCTTTTTGAAACAAAGGAAGAAATCAGTTTGCTTTCGGCGGATTTTCTGTTAAGAACAACTTCACTCGGTACAAAAACACCAAGTTCATTGACGATTTTGTTTTCGGTGGTTTTGCCGTTTTCAAAGCAGGTTAAATTTACCGTACCTGTTGAAACGTCGGTAAAGCATACGCCTGCACCCGTACCGTCAAAGTAAATTGAGGTAAGGTAGTTGTTCTTTGCTTCATCTAGCATTGAATTTTCGATGATACTGCCCTTTGTGATAATTCTCACAACGTCACGTCTTACAAGACCTTTGGCAAGGGCAGGGTCCTCAACCTGTTCACAAATTGCAACCTTATATCCGTTTGCAACAAGTTTCGCAATATAACTGTCGGCAGAATGGAAAGGTACGCCGCACATTGGTGCTTTCTCACCGTTACCGCAGGCTCTGCCCGTTAAAGTAAGTTCAAGTTCAGCCGAGGCAGTTTTTGCATCGTCAAAAAACATTTCATAGAAGTCACCCAGACGGAAAAACAGTATTGTATCGGGATGTTCCTTTTTAATTTGCATATATTGAGCCATCATAGGCGTTATTTCAGCCATACTGTTTTTCCTCCTGAGATTTAATCTTCCTTAAAAATTCAAATTAGTGGCAACCGCCGCATGAACCGCATGAGCCGTTGCAGTCGTGTTCGTGTGCAGGCGCAGGTTCGCAAGTTGCAGGGTCAGCACCGTTAACGCAAAGACCGAGAATCTGCATAATGTAATTCATCATAGCGTCAACATCTGCTCTTGCTTCGTCATAGGCTTTCATATTTTCGTTTTCAATAAGTTGAGTGTAAATTGTGTTGAACTCTGCTTCATAACCCTGCATTTTTTCTGCGTCGGGTGTTTCCTTTGATGCTTCAACCTGATAGTTCATCTGAACAAGCTGAAGTTTATTCATAAGTTCGTTGAGTGCTGCATCGTTTTCGTTTGCTTCTTTAGCCTTGTTGAAATTGATGTAACGCTCGTCCTGCTGAATTGCAGCACCGAGTTCACGTGTAAGTTTGATGATGTCCATTTGTCTAAACTCCTTAAAATAAATGATTTATAATAAATACAGCCTTTGCTGTAAATTATCCTTGATATTCGCCGTAAACAACCCAGGTTTTAGGGTCGGTTACCTTCACTTCTGCAAAAGTACCGATAAGGCTTTCATCACCCTCAAATTCAATGATGACATTACCTTCAGTTCTTCCCGAAAGAATATTTTCGCTTTTACCTGTGCCTTCCACAAGAACTTTATAGGTTTTACCGAGCATTGAAGCGGTTCTTTGACCTGCAATGCTTTCCTGAAGATCTGTAAGTTCTTTAAACCATCTGCCCTTTTCTTCTCTTGTCACATTATCGGGCATATCGTAGGCTTTTGTGCCCGGTCTGGGTGAAAAGATAAAGGTGAAAAGAGAGGTGTATTTAACTTTTTCGATAAGAGAAAGAGTATCCTTGAACTCCTCATAAGTTTCCCCGGGAAAACCGACAATTACATCGCTTGTAATTGAAAGTCCCGGCATTTTTTCATAGGCATAGTCAATCAGAGAAAGATATTTTTCTCTGTCGTAATGTCTGTTCATTTCCTTTAAAACTCTGTTGTTGCCAGACTGAAAAGGAAGATGAAGATGTTTTGCAATTTTATCCGAAGACGCCATAACGTCGAGCAGTTCTTTCGTGCAGTCTCTCGGGTGTGAAGTCATAAATCGGATAATGAAGTCCCCTTCAATTTCACTGATTGCTTTAAGAAGCGCAGGGAAACGTCTGTTTTCGTCAAGATCTTTATTATAAGAATTTACATTCTGACCTAAAAGAGTTATTTCTTTATAACCCATATTAACAAGATTTGTGACTTCTTCGATAATTTTATCAAAATCTCGGCTTCTTTCTCTGCCTCTTACATAAGGCACGATACAGTAGGAGCAGAAATTGTTGCAACCGTACATAATAGGTACCCACGCTTTGAAAGTACCGTCACGTTTAATGGGTAAGTCTTCGACGATATTGCCTTCACTGTCGGTTATATCGATGACTCTTTTACCCGTACAGAGAATTTTATAAAGAAATTCGGGAAGTTTATGTGAAACGTGAGTACCGAAAACAAGGTCAATAAAAGGGTAACTTTTTTTGATTTTTTCAGCAACACTCGCCTGCTGCATCATACAGCCGCAAAGAGCAATAATCATATCGGGATTTTGCTTTTTTATGGGCTTAAGGGCTCCCGCATTTCCGAAAATTCTGTCCTGAGCGTGTTCTCTGATAGCACAGGTATTATATAAAACAAGATCGGCATTTTCAACGCCGTCGGTAAATTCATAACCCATTTCCATGAGCATACCCTGAAGTCTTTCACCGTCGGCAACGTTGCCCTGACAGCCGTAAGTATGAACGTACGCCTTAGGCGGTGCGGACGGATAACGGGAAGAAATTACGGTTTTTACCGTCTGCATATATTCTTTTTGCTTTGTAAGTTCTGCTTGTGAAACAGTAAATTTATTTTTTTCCAAAAGGTTAAACCTCCGTAGGTTCGTTTAATTTTGAGGATATTTCAATCAGTTTTTTAATTCTGTGATTAACGGCGGAACGGCTCATTACGGGAGTGCACATTTCACCGATTTCACGAAGCGATGCATCGGGGTTGTCCGCTCTTAAAAGAGCAACCTGACGTAAATCCTCGGATAAAGAGTTGAACGCATCTTTGTTCTGAATATTTTCAATTGCCTGAATCTGTTCGTAAGAAGCACACACAGTGCGGGAAAGGTTGGCACTTTCAAAATTCAGCCGTCGGTTAGTACGGTTGCGAAGGTCTTTATAGATTTTTATGTTCATTATTTCAAGAGCAGAGTTCTGGGCTCCCATAATGGTCAGTAAATCCTCAACGCTTTCGCTTTCCTTAACGTAAATTACGTTTACATACCTTCTTACAAGATGTTTCGCTTTAATTCCGTAATCATTGAGAATTTTAAGAAGGTCAAGACTCAAAGTTTTAAAAGGAACAACAAACTCAATGTGATAACTCTTGTTAGGGTCAGAAGCGGTGCCGCAGGAAAGAAACGCACCTCTTATAAAAGCCGCATCACAGCAGTTTACCGAATCTTCGCCGTCAATGGTATCGTTAAGAAGATTGCCTCTGTCAATTCTTAAGGTGTGTTCTTTACCCGTGCAGGAAAAAGCGGAAAGAACTTTTTCTCGCTTTTGTGCCGTATCAAAAGAAACGGTGTGTTTACCTGCATCTGAAACGGTTAATGACGGCTCGACACCGAGAACACTTTCCGAAAGTTCAATATATTTTTTTGCCACCTTTTCGTTATCCGTCATCAGCGAAATATCCTTGAGATTGAAGGAACGACCGAAAAGAAGCATACCGTATGCCATAGCATGACGGCAACAGTCGGGCATATTTTCAATTTTAATAAGTTCATCTTTGATTTGCGAAGAAAACGACATATATGCCCTCCTTTTCTTTTATTTAAGAATATCTCTGTGACTTATACTCACATTGTGATTTTTGCTTTTTAAATGAGAATAAAGACTTTCCGCAAAGGTGACGCTTCTGTGATGACCGCCCGTGCACCCTACCGCAATTACAAGTTGGCTTTTGCCCTCATTTATACACTCGGGAATCACAAAATCAACAAGGGAAATAAGATGCTTTTCAAATTCCTTTGATACATCGCTGTTCATAACAAAATCCCTTACCTTTTTGTCAGTACCCGTAAGTTCTTTTAATTCAGACTCATAAAAAGGATTAGGCAGAAACCTTGCATCAAAAACGAAGTCCGCATCAACAGGAATACCGTGCTTAAAACCGAAAGACATACAGACAATACTCATTTGTTCTTTCTCTGAAAGGGCAAAAAGCCCGTTCACTCTCGCCTTGCAACCTGCAAGAGATAAGCCCGAAGTGTTGACGGTGTAATCTGCAAAGTTTTTAACGGGAGAAAGAAGTTCGTCCTCTTTTGCAATTGCCTGACTTACCGATAAGCCTTTATCGCTCGTAAGCGGATGCACACGTCGGGTTTGTTTATATCTGTGCAACAGTTCATCAGCACTGCAGTCGCAATAAAGAATTTTACTTTCTATTTCAAGTTCGTTTAAAAGTTCCTTTGCTTGAAGAAGTTCCTGACTTGTAACGCCTGCTCTTATATCTGTAACAACGGCCACTTTTTCATACTCCCCTGCTTCTTTGAGAAGTTTTGCAAAAACGGGAATAAGTTTTGCAGGAAGGTTATCCATACAAAACATTCCGATATCTTCCAGAGCATTCATAACGCAGGATTTTCCCGCACCCGATAAGCCCGTTACAATAATAAGTTTCATATAATCACCGTCAGATAAATCTTATTTCTGTTTCAAGGTCAACAGAAGTGTTTTCTTTAACTGTCTTTTTGCAGTATTCAATGAGCGCCACAACATCGGAAGTTGTTGCATTTTCGTAGTTTATGATAAATCCGGCGTGTTTTTCGCTTACCATAGCACCGCCGATTCTTTTGCCTTTGAGCCCGCACTGTTCAATCAAAGCACCTGCAAAATAACCCTCGGGTCTTTTAAAAACACTGCCTGCGCTCGGATATTCAAGAGGCTGTTTATCTTTGCGTCTTGAAAGAAAGTCGTACATTTTGCCTTCAATTTCTTCCTTTTCGCCTTTTTGCAAAGACACAACAACGCTTGTAATTACGTAACCGCCTTTTGAATAAGCACTGTGACGGTAGGATAAATCAAGTTCATCTTTTGCAAAACTTCCTCTTTCACCGCAATAGGTAATGTGATTGCACTTTGAAAGAACATCTTTCATCTCACCGCCGTAGGCACCTGCATTCATAAATGCGGCTCCGCCAACAGACCCCGGGATACCGAAGGCAAATTCAAGACCCGAAAGAGATTTTGAAAGAGCAAACTTGCACAAAACAGCAAGAGATGTTCCTGCGCCGACTTCAAGGGTAGTTTCATCGATTTCTTTTATATAATCAAAGCCTGAGCCGATGCTGATTACAACCTTATCGACTATCCCCTCGTCACCGACAAGAAGATTGCTTCCGTTGCCGAGGATAAAAGGCTCAATATTCTCTTTGCGGCAAAGGGAAAGTACACTCATAAGTTCCTCTTCATTATTCGGCAGAACGAAAACCTTTGCAGGTCCGCCCGTCTTGAATGAAGTGTGTTTGTTCATAGGTTCATCTGTTTTAAATGTGACAGATAAACTTTTCAGTTCGTTTATAACATTAGTCAAAATATGACCTCCGAAAAATCAATATGAAACAAGAGCGGCACCGATTATGCCTGCATCGTTGCCGAGAGTTGCAACTGTAATTTCAGTCTGTTTGAGTTGCTGTTTACTGTAAATCTGATCGCAGACATAGTTCTTGAGAGGTACAAGAAGTGTATCACCCTCATTGCAGATACCTCCGCCAAAGCAAAGAATATCGGGCTGGAAAATGTTGATAACGTTAGCAGTACCTGCAGAGATGTATTTGATATAAGTATCAACAACTTCTTTACCGCAGGCATCTCCTGCTCTCATGGCGTCAAAAGCAGTTCTGCCGCCTGCGTTGTTTATGTCACCGCCGCAAAGTTCCCACATTTTACTGTCTTTATTCTTTTCCATGGCGGTCTTCGTCTGATTTACAAGAGCAGTTGCAGAAGCATAAGCCTCCCAACAGCCCTTTCTTCCGCAGGTACAGGGCTCTCCGTCAACAGAAATTACCATGTGACCGATTTCTCCGCCTGCATCGTTACAGCCCGAAAGAACTTTGCCGTCAAGAATAACACCGCTGCCAACGCCTGTGCCGAGAGTAATTGCAATTAAACTGCTTTTACCTTTGCCGCAACCTGCAAGTGCTTCGCCGAGAGCGGCACAGTTAGCATCGTTTTCAATGTAAACGGGCTTGCCTGCCATTTTGTTTTGAACATATTCAACGGCAGGAACATTGTGGAAACCGAGATTATTTGCGTATATGATCACGCCGTTTTCCTTATCGCAGGAACCCGGGGTACCGATACCGATTGATTCAATATCATCCATTGTGAGTTTTGCATTTTCAACGGCGGCAAAAACACACTTTACAATGTCATCAAAAATTTCAGAAGCAGGACGGGGTGAGTTCGTTTTGGTTTTGGCTCTGCCGATAATTTCATAGTCCTCGTTGATTACTCCGACTGCTATGTTTGTTCCGCCTAAATCTACGCCTACTTTATACATAAAAAATCACTCCTTAAAAATTTCCCCATATTTTGATTTCTTCTTCCTTTGGCACAACGTCTTCCGTCATACCGAGGTTGTGCATAAGTTCTCTTGCAGCATTGTAACCCATTTTTTTCTGACGGTTGTTCATAGCCGCAACTTCAATAATGATAGCAAGGTTTCTGCCCGGCATTACGGGTACAACGGTGTAAGGCACCTTAACACCGAGAATATCTGTATATTCATTATCCATACCCATTCTGTCGTAAACTTTATTGCTGTCCCACTGTTCAAGTTGAACAACCATATTTATTCTTTCCGACAGTTTAACAGAACCCATACCGAAAATACGTCTTGCATTGATAATACCGATGCCTCGCAGTTCAATAAAGTGTCTTATATTATCGGGAGCAGAGGCTACAAGAGTTTTTCTTCCCGTTTTTTTAATTTCAACTGCATCGTCGGCAACAAGTCTGTGACCTCTTTTGATAAGTTCGACGGCAGTTTCACTTTTACCGATACCGCTGTCACCGAGAATTAGAACACCTTCACCGTAAACTTCAACAAAAACACCGTGCCTTGTGATTCTTTCGGCAAGTTCAACGTTGAGATAAGCAATAACCGCAGCCATTGAACGTGAAGTTGTATCGTTGGTGAGCAGAACGGGTACACTGTATTTAGGAGCAAGTTCCAGAATTTCTCCGGGACATTCAAGCGTTCTTGTAATAATAAGACAAGCGGGTTTTTTCGACATAAATCTTTCAACCCTGATAAGTCTTTCTTCAGGTGCGTAACTTTCGATATACTCAATCTCCGTTTTGCCAAGGAAATTGATTCTCGTATTATCGAAAAAATTCTCAAAGCCTGATAAGAACAGCCCCGGTCTGTTGATATCGGGAGAGGTTATGAAAATTTCCGACGGATCCTTCGGAAGATAAAGACTCTCGAACTCAAGGTCTTTGAGAAACTTTGCAAGTGAAACTGAATATTGTGACGCCATGATGCACCTCCGCAGTTTACATAATTATACTGATACATTATATAATAAAAATTCAATTATGCCAACAGTTTTAACTGAAATTTTTTTAAATTATTTTAAAAAATCCGCCTCAAAACGCAAAAAACACCCGACAGAGTGTCTGTCGGGCAAAAATCATATTATAACTCTTTGATTTTCCTGCCTTGCTTTGCGAAGAATCGTTTCTTCGGCAAGGGGGATTTCACATTCAAAAGTGAACTTCATCATAGGGTGATTGGTGCTCGGGATTGACTCCCCTTCTTCATTTTTGAGGTTAGTCGCTTTAACTGTAAACGGTGCACTGCCGACGGGCATAACCTCAAGTTCGTCACCTTCAAAAAATCTGTTTCTCTGGGTGCAGTATGCAACTCCGTTTTCCCATTTATCAACGACAGCCATAACGTCCCATTCACGATTATATCCGCCTTTGTAACTTATGTTGGCATCTTCCGAAGGGTCGCCGTAGAAAAATCCCGTACAGTAGTCACGGTAACTGACTTTGTGAAGTTCGTCAAGTATCCACTTTTCAGGCACATAATCATCACCGGGGTTTTCGAAGTAGCCGTCAATTGCTTTTCTGTAAGCATTTGTAACAACGGCAACGTAATACTCGGACTTTGCTCTGCCTTCGATTTTGAAACTCGTGATACCTGCCTTTATCATTTCGGGGATATGCTCAATCATACACATATCTTTAGAATTAAGAATAAAGGTACCGCCGTCATCTTCATAAATTGGGAAATACTGACCGGGACGCTTTTCTTCCGTCAAAGCATATTTCCATCTGCAAGGCTGTGCACATTCTCCTCTGTTGGCATCTCTGCCCACAAGATAGTTGGAAATAAGGCATCTTCCCGAAAATGAAACACACATTGCACCGTGAACAAAACATTCAATATCCATATCGTCGGGAATATTTTCACGAAGGGCTTTTATCTCGCTCATTTTAAGTTCACGTGCCGTAACAACACGCTTGGCGCCTAATTTATAGAAAGCATTAGCCGCCGCATAATTGACTATACCCGATTGGGTGGAAATGTGAATTTCCGTTTGAGGTGCATACTTTTTCGCATACTCAAGAACACCCAGATCCGATATAATGAGAGCATCAACCTTTGCTTTTTCGGCATTTGCAAGAAATTCGGGCAGTTCTGAAAGTTCATCATTTCTGGGCAGAACATTACAGGTAAGATAAACTTTCACTCCGTGTTTGTGAGCGTATTGAACCGCTTTATGAAGTTCTTCCCCGTCAAAATTTGACGGTGCGGCTCTCATACCGAACATTTTTCCGCCGAGATAAACGGCGTCGGCACCGTACTTTACCGCCGCTTTGAGCCTTTCCGTGTCGCCTGCAGGAGCAAGAAGTTCAGGCTTTTTTATTGTTTTCAACATTGCGTAATTTTACCTCAATCAGTTACCTAAAATTTTTGCCGCATTTATCTGATGCTCACTGACGGTCGAAGCAAGATAGATTGCGCCTTCATCGTCGTGGCAGAAGAATTTGTAACTTGTGTTATCAGGATAAAGTGCTGCTTCTATTGCGGCAATACCAGGGTTGCAAATAGGTCCGGGAGGAAGTCCCGTGTTACTGTAAGTGTTGTAAGAATTAAGATAGAGATTATAGTAAAAATCACTGAAAATCTCATAGTCATTCTGAATAGAAATGATATAGTCCTTTGATGAGTTAAGGTCAAGAGTGGGATAGGTTGCAGGGTCTTTCAGTCGGTTGTGAATTACGGAGGAGATAACTTTCATCTGCGAAGTACCGCTTGCTTCTCTCTGAATAATAGAAGCGATTGTGATAATTTCATCAACGGTCATACCGAGTTCATCAAGACGTGCACTATATTCTTCCGTCCACTTCACATCAAAGTTATTGAAAAGTTTTTTAAGGACACTGCTTGCATTTTCGTTGACATAAAAGTCATAGGTATCGGGGAAAAGATAACCTTCCGAAAGAAGATACCTGCCCGAACTTCCCTCAATATCTTTCATAAAGGAATATTGCTCGGCAACAAGGTCAAGGTTAGCATAAAGTTTTTCCGCATCGCAGACACCGTATTTCTCAAGTTTTGCAAAAATCTTTGCAACAGACCAACCCTCCGGGAAAGTGAGCGTAACAGAATCTCTGCTGCTTGAGGAAGACACTTTTATTGAGTCAAATATTGTTTCAATACCCATATCTTCATCAAAATAGTAGACGCCCGGCTCGTACTGCACTCTTACGGTATATGTTGTATCGTCAGACGTATCATCAGGAGTATCGTTATCATCTTTGAGGGTCTTTTCGTCATAGTGACGGTATTTAAGGAAAAAGTCCGTCATAAATGACTGTTTGATAAAACCCGATTCTTTGAGAATATCAAAAACATCGTTATAGTCCGTTGCCTCTGCAGGAATGTAGACGGTAACGGTGTTTGTCTTATCTTTATCAATTGCAAGAATATCGTTGATTGTGTCAAGAGCAACGGTGGATGCCGTAACGGTGAAGATACCGATAAACACCACGCATATACAGGCAACAAGCAAAGAACTGATAAAATTAGTCGGCTTTTTCTTTCCCTTTGCTTTTTTAGCGGCAGGTCTTTTAGCGGCAGAGTTATTTGCCGTTGCGGCACTCTTCTTAACTGCAGGTCTTTTTCCGTCAGGTCTTCTTGCTGCAGCACTTTTTGCCTGTGGCTTCGTGGGCTGCGGACTGACAGATACACCTCGCTGTCTTGTTACAGAAGCAGGTGTCTGAACATATTTTGTGTCACCCGAAACCTCCGCTTTCTTTTCAGCGGGAACTGCCGTCTTCTGTGCAACAGGTGCTGAATTTTCCGCAAGCGAAAACTTCCTTACGGGAGTTGACTGTGCAGAAAAATCGGGTTTTGCCGTCGAAACAGGTTCATAGGCTTTTGAGCGGATATACTCACTGCCTGAAACTGTTTTAAATTCAGGTTCGGGTTTGGATGCAGAAAAATCGGGAATATCGTCAACAAAGTCAGGCAGGTGCACCTGAAACTTTTTGCCCTGTGCGGCAGAATTCATCGGCATACCGCCAGGTATACTTCCTGCCGAACTGATGTTTTCACTGAAATCCCCTAAAGATTTTTGATTTGCGGAATAATTGATATTACCGCTTTTTTCCGATGAATTGATTTCATTCTTAAAACGGTCGTCCATTTTTATTCCTCCTTACTGTTAAATTTATAAATATTTTCAGTTATTACATAATCAACGCTTTTATCATATTCGCCTTTGGGCAAATTATCGCACAGACAGTTTTCTCTGCAAAGACCTAATGATTTACCCTTAAAGTTTTTAAGAAATCTGTCGTAATAGCCTTTGCCGTAGCCGAGTCTGTAACCTTTTTTATCAAAAGAAAGAGCAGGTACAAGACACAGAGTATTTTCAGAAGGAATTGCCTTTTCACACTTTTCGGAGTCGGGCTCCCTAACTGAAAAGAAACCTGTTTTCAGTTCCGATAAAGAGTCTATATAATAAAAGCACATTGTACCGTTGCTGTCAAGGCATACAGGTAAGGCAACTTTAATTTTTCTTTTGAGCAGAGCAGAAATAATCTGTGAAGTATCAACTTCATCTTTCACCGAACAGTAGCAAAAAACCGAATCTGCATTTTTAAGAAGGTCACAGTTCAGAACTTTTTCACTTATGATTTTATCCGTCTTTTCTTTTTCGGTGTCTTTTGCTCTTATGTTTTTATAATAAAGTCTTAACTGCGGTTTATCTGTCATACTGCCTGAATTGTTTTGCGAAGGTTTTCGGCAGTTTCTCTGTCTTTGAGAGCGGCAACGATTTCAAGACCGAAATCTACGGCAACGCCTGCACCCTTGGCAGTTATGAACTGTCCGTCACGGGCAACGGAATTTTTGCTGATTATCGCACCCTCAAGGTCTTCTTCAAAGCCGGGGAAAGCGATTGCTGCTTTGCCCTTGAGAAGCCCTTTGTGTCCTAAAACAGACGGTGCGGCACAAATTGCGCAAATTAACTTTTCATTACCGTAAGCGAAATCAATCGCCGACTGAACAACGGAGTTTTTCTCAAGATTAAGTGTTCCGGGCATACCGCCCGGAAGAATAACCGCATCAAGATTATCGGACAGAACAACTTCATCTGTACCGCAGTCACTCTTGATTATAATTCCGTGACTTCCTGCAACATAATCCCCCGTTACACCAACGGTTATAACTTTAATTCCCGCACGTCGCAACATATCTACGGGGGCAATTGCTTCAACTTCTTCAAAGCCGTCTGCTAAAAAACAGTATACCATTTTCTTTCTCCTTTCAGTCAAGAGCAATATTCATATAAAAACTTTTGTCCCTTTTTCCTTTGAAAAATGAACTGACGGGATAAACCATACCGTATCTTTCTTTTTTAGTTTCGCCGTATTTACTCAAATCATAAGGCGAACTGACGGTTGTTCCCTTTTCAAGTCTTTCAAAAAAGTGCAGTGTATTTTCGTTAAAATTATCTGCATCACTTATATATTCAAGCACTGTTCCTTCGGTTTTATCCGCAAGATAAAAACTGTTATCACTGTTTTTATATGCACGGATGCCGCCTTGACCAAGGCAGGAAGATGCATAAACCGTTTCTTCGAAAGAAAAGTGAAAAACGTTTTTAAGATACTCTTTTCGCTTTGAGAAATACTCCCGAAAGGAAACTTCCTCACCGCAGTCTTTGCAAAGTTCGGTGCAGTTTTCTTTTTTGAAAACAAATCTGTACATATTTTCGCAGAAGCCGAACTTTGAGTAGTAAGAATAAAGATGATCATTTGCAGGTACAAGAGAAATAAAGTCAAGGTTTTCCTTTTGGCAAAAGTCCTGTGCTTCTTTTATGAGAAGTGACATAAAGCCTTTGCCCCTGTGGCTTTTTTCCGTAGCGGCGGCATAAAGGTAACGGCCTTTGTAACTTTCATCTTCACAGAGAATTTCACTTTCAAGAAGATACAGAACCGACACAATTCTGCCATTGTCAAAATAGGCAAAGCACTCTTTCGGCGTATAGGAATAATCAAAGAGAAGTGAGATATATTCTTCACCGTCACCGAATACATTGTGCCATAATTTTTTTAATTCCTCTTTAAATTTGCCTGTATCAATAAGCATCACAGAAGTCTTGCTTCGTATTTCTCTGCAAGTTTCGCAGGATAATACGAAAGTTTTGCCTTTCTTAAATTTTCAATACCAACGTCGTCTTCTCTGTCGATATATCTGTATGAGGAAAGTTCGTTTTTAACAAACTGCTGATTTATCATCGGATAGGCACCACGAATATCGGGATATGCTTTTTCAAAGTGAACGCAGAAATAATCCTGCGACATTTCTTCGCCCATAGTGTAGGCAACAACTTCGCCGTCAATACGAAGTACGCCTCCCACATAATCAAGGGACTCAAAATTATCGAATACAAGTTTAATTATTTTAAGTTCATCTTCCAGGTCGCTTTTAAACTCACTCGTACTGTCTTCAAGCCACTTCTTGCTCATAGAGTAACATTCGGGAATGTTTTCTGCGGTCATCGTTTCATAGGACCAGTTATTGTTCTTTTGAAAAAATGAAATGTGGTTTCTTTTGGGCTGATACTTTTTGCCGACGAGAAAAGCAAGATCGTCTTTATTATAAACGTAAACAAAGGAACTTCTTTCCTGGCGGATATTGAATTTATCGGGAAAAAGACAGTCAAGTTCATCGGCATCGTCACCGTCAAGACCGAAAAATGAAAAGTCCGTACCTGAATTTACACCGTCATCAATAACAAGTTCGAGAGTCTTTTTAATATCTCCCTGACCAACGGGATAGCAGTAGGATATACCGCCGTTTTCATAACATTTTGTAACAAGGAAACCGCCTACATCGGCAACTTCGATTTTCATTTTTGCATTATAAGAAAAGATATTCCCGAAAGTATATTCACAGGAGGGTATTTTCTTATAACTTAATTTTTCCTTTATCCACTGTTTGTCCTCCAAGGTCGGACAATGAAAATCAATCATTACTGAAAAGCATCCTTTCGGCAGTGTCGCATACCTTTTTTGAAATTTCCTCCACGGAGAAAGGCTCACCATTTTCACCGCAGGAAATTATCTGCCAGCCTAATTTGTTTGCAGCATAAAGAGCCGCTTCGTGACAAGAGAAAAGATACTGCACATCTTTTTCGTGTACATCTTTCTTTTTTTCGTCACCCTTATATCTTTTAAGGAGAAGTTTCTGCGAAATATCAACGGGCATATCGAGATAGATTACACAGTCAGGCTCGGGAATACCCATTTTGTTATATTCGAAATCAAAAAGCCACTCAAGATAATTATCCCACTGTGTTTTTTCAAGTTTTGTCATCTGGTGCGAAGCATTGGAAGTTGTATATCTGTTGGCGACGGTAATTTTATCGCTTTCATATTCTTTCTGCCAATGTTTCTTGAAACTTGCATATCTGTCAACGGCGTAAAAAGTTGAAGCCGCATAGGCATTTACATCAGAGGGCTTATCACCCATTTCGCCGCCAAGGTACATTTTAACGAGTGTGCTTGATGAGTCGCTGTAATAAGGCAGGTCAAGGGAAAACACCTTATGCCCCTTTTCTGCGAGATAGTTTTTCAGAAGTTCTGCCTGGGTTGCCTTACCGCTGCCGTCAAGACCTTCAATAACAATCATTTTACCCATAAGGTCACCTCTTAATATGTAAGAATAACTGCGAAAAACTCAAGAATTTCTTCGCCCTCATTGGAAATCGAATGTTCCTGACCGCCAAGACAGACGCAACTGTCACCCACATTCATTGTTTCCGTTTTACCGTTGTCGTTATATGTGGCAGTACCCTTAATAATATAAAAAACTTCTTCTTCGTTTTCGTGAAGATGAGTACCGATTGAACAGCCCTT
Source organism: uncultured Faecalibacterium sp. (assembly GCA_964397395.1). Classification (GTDB taxonomy): domain Bacteria; phylum Bacillota; class Clostridia; order Oscillospirales; family Acutalibacteraceae; genus UBA6857. The sequence goes on along the minus strand of CAYNIN010000021.1, from coordinate 2,289 downwards.
TTCAAGAGTGATTACACCGAGAAGTCTTGCCTTGCCCTGATATTCACCGCTGTTGAGAACGTGTTTAATGAGAGCCTGTCCGTTACCGCCTCTCATCTGCACCTTTATGTCGGTAATCATATTTTCTCTTCGTTTAATCATAATCCATACTACCCCTATTTTATATTTCATATTATTATAGCAACTTTTAATGATATAATCAATCATTTTTTACTAAATTTTTCTTACATAAATAAAACATTTGACAAAAAAGACTATCTCTATTAAAATGTAGTTGACTAATTTACATTAAGGAGTGTGGAATATGGCTAAATCCGGCGTTTATATTATAGGCGTATCGAGTTGTAACGAGGAAGTCTGTGCGGCTTCGGGCAGAATTTCAACTCAAAGCGGTACTGCTCTTGAAATTTTTGAAAGATCCCACGATAAAGAAAAGAATCGGAAACTCATAAACAAAGTTACGAAATCCGGTCATACTTCAACGGTTGAGCATATTTTCTTTAATCTTGCATTTGAAAACGTATCCGTTGTCGTTGAGCAGTTTATGATTGAATTCAGACTTGCTTCTTTTACCGTTAAATCAAGAAGATATGTTGACTTTGCTTCTTCGGGATATTATCTGCCTGACTTAAAGAGCGAAGAAGATAAAAGCAACTTTGTTAAGGTAACGGAAAAACTTTTCGGCATCTATTCTTCACTTACTGAAAAAGGCATCCCCAAGGAAGATGCACGTTTTGTTTTGCCCTATTGTTTTTACAGTAATTTCTACTGCTCCCTCGGCGGCAGAGAAATGGTCAATGTTTTAAATGCGATGCTTTACGGCAGAGGCAGAAACATTAAAGAAATATATGAACTCGGTCTTTCCCTTCTCGCACAGTGCAGAGAACACGCTCCGGGTGTGTTTGCTGATTTTGAAGAAAGAGGTCAAAGATATAACGACAGTATTTCCTTTGACTTTGAAATTGCAGATGAAAAGTCGCCTGCTCTTACAGAACTTCTTTCTTTCACTCCCGAAGGTGAAAAAAACGTGGCAAGAACTGCCCTCGTTGAGAACTGTATGTACTCGACGGCTTCAATTGAAAAGATTATCGGTGACAAGGATAACGTAAAAAAAATCCTTGCGTCCGTTGTTAAATCTTCAAGACCCCGTGCCCTTGAAAGTTTTAATTGCACCGTCAGGTTCAACGGTGTTTCCCTTGCCTGTCTTACTCACTTCGCAAGACACAGAATGCAGAGTATATGCATTCCCTCTCTCATTAAAACAAGACGTGAAGATTATATTATTCCCGAAACCGTTAAGGCGGATTCAGATGCTTTAACGGAATACACCGAGGCTTTTGATGAAATGAAGACCCTCTATGAGAGTATGAAAGAAAAAGGCTACACAGAAAGTGAACTCGTTTACTGTGTGCTCAGCGGCAACACTCTTGATTTTGTTTCAACGATGAACGCAAGAGAACTTCTTCTTTTTATGAAACTGAGAAGTTGCACAAGAGCACAGTGGGAAATTCAACTTTATGCTGTTGACCTGCTTAAAAAACTCCGTGAAGTTGCACCCGACCTTTTCAACCTTTACGGCCCGAGTTGCTACTCCGCAGGCTACTGTCCCGAAGGCAAAATGACCTGCGGCAGAGCGTCAGAGATGAAAGAGAAGTTTTCGGCTCTGTAATCAGAAAAATTAAATTCAAACGGCTGATGCACTTTTTAGCACCAGCCGTTCTTTATTTGATTATAGGCTCTGACTGTTCGCCTTCAAGGGCTTTCATAGCCGAGTCGTATGCTTTATCAAAGTCACAAACTATTGAGAAAGGTTTCTTATCGGGTGAATCCTGACTCATCGGAATAAAATAGTAGTGCTTGTTATTTAAAAGTGTGCCGATGTTTTTTGCGCTGCCGCTTAAAGCATCATTTGTAGAAACACCGATTAGCACGGGCTTCTGATTTCGCAGGTGAGATTTTGCCGCAAGAGTTACGGGTGTATCATAAATGCCCAGAGCAAGTTTAGCAAGAGTTGTGCCTGTGCAAGGAAGGATAATAAGCAGGTCAATGAGTTTTTTCGGGCCTATGGGCTCGGCATCTTCAAGGGTTTTAATGACGGAGTTACCCGTCATCGACTCAATTTTTTTGATAAAGTCTTCTGCCCTTCCGAATCTTGTGTCGGTTTTAGATGCGTTAAAAGACATAATGGGCAAAATGTTAATATCTTTTGAAAGAAGAAATTCTATCTGTTTGAGTGCCTTGTCGAAGGTACAGAAGGAACCCGTCAAGGCATAGCCGAAAGTGAGTTTT
>CAYNIN010000020.1:0-23568 GCA_964397395.1 uncultured Faecalibacterium sp. | reverse complement strand
TGACAAGGTTTTCGTCACGCAACGCCTCCTGCCCTCTCAGGTTATGGTTAAGATGAACGGCTTTTATAATAATACCGTATTTAACCTTTAACGAACTTAAAATATCCAGAAGACACATTGAGTCCGCACCGCCTGAAACTCCGACTGCAACACTTTTTACATTCTCTAAAAGAGAATATTTTTCAAGCGTCTTTTCAACCTTACATATCATTTCTAATCTTCTCCAGGTCTGTGAAAAGAGTGTAATCGCCGTTCCAGGCAACTTTAACGGTGGTTGTGGGGCCGTGACGGTTCTTTGCTATGATGAACTCTGCCTCATTAACGGCGGGACGGTTTTCGTCGGGCACCTCGTCCTTTTCTGCGGCATAGTATTCATCTCTGTAAAGCATGATAACAATATCTGCGTCCTGTTCGATTGAACCCGATTCACGAAGGTCGGAAAGTTGGGGTTTATGAGATTTACCTCTGCCCTCGGTTGAACGGGCAAGCTGCGCCAGAACAACAACGGGGATATTAAGGTCTTTAGCCATAAGTTTCAGATTTCGTGTGATTTCCGAAACTTCTTGCACACGGCTTTCCACTCTGCTGCCGCTTTTCATAAGCTGAAGATAATCAACGAAAACCGCATCAACATTACGCAGTCTGCGGATTCTTGACTTCATTTCCGAAACCGTCATATTTGAGGTATCGTCAAAATAAAGTTCGCAGTTGCTTAAAAGTGCCGTTGCCGTTGCAAGTTTTGCCCATTCGTCACCCGTGATGTTACCCGTTCTCATTTTGGTGCTTTCAACTCTTGCTTCCGTTGAAAGAACTCTCTGGGCAAGTTGCTGCTTCGTCATTTCAAGAGAGAAGAAAAGCACCTTTTTCTTACCCGATACGGCGGTATTTCTCGCAAGGTTAAGAGCAAGACTCGTTTTACCCATAGCGGGACGGGCACCGATAATAACAAGGTCGGAACGGTTAAGACCCGTGATGGCTTTGTCAAGATCCGTAAAGCCCGTTGTATAGCCTTTGTAAAGATCTCTGTCGGCAGAACTGAGTTTTGTAAGGGTATCATAAACCTCGTTAACAATGATGTCGCCGATTTTTGTGGGGCCTTTTGAAACTTTACCCTGACGGATATCGTAAATTGTCTGCTCGGCATATTCAAGAACCGGGTCTGCGTGCTCTGCCACAGAGGCTTCGTGCATAATGTTCTTTGAAACGTTGATAACAGACCTTATAAGATATTTTTCCTTAATGATTTCACAGTATGCCTCAACGTTTTCCGTTGAAGGTACCATCTGTGTCAGTTGAAGGAGATACTGCTTGCCTCCTGCATCGTCGTAAACCTTATCTTTCTTGAGTTTTTCAAGAACAATAAGAGGGTCAATTTTTCCGCCCAGGGCATCAATTTCCTGCATAATAAGGAAGATTGAGCGGTGCTGGGGCAGATAGAAATAGTCAGGTTTTACGATGATAAGCACCTGAGTAATGCAGGCAGGTTCAAGAAGAATTGAGCCGAGTACCGCCTGCTCTGCTTCAAGGGAGTAAGGCATATTCACTTCATCAACAGAAGAATAGGAGTTAACCGTATTTTCTGCCATAGTTTTCACCTTCTTTTCTTAAAAATCCGTTTTTTTATCGGCGAATTTTCGCCACTGCTTCGTTAAATAACCGCAAAATATTTGCAAGTTGATTATTCGCCCACTCTTACAAAGAGTTTTGCAGAAATTCCCTGATAAAGTTTGACTTCAAATTCATAAGTGCCGTACTGCTTGATGTCTTCGCAGGAAACTTTTCTTTTATCAACGCTTATGCCGAATTCTTCTTTGAGTTTATCGGCAATTTCCTTGCTCGTAACGGAGCCGAAAAGTTTACCGTTGGCGCCTGCTTTTGCTTTAAGAGCAATCGTCTTGCCCTTAATTCTTTCAGCGTTTTTCTTTGCTTCTGCCGTTTCGGTTTCGATTTTGAATTTCCGGGACTGTTCACGGTTTTTAAGTTCAGTCATATTCTGTGCATTTGCCTCAACGGCAAGATTTTTAGGGAAAAGGAAGTTTCTTGCATATCCGTCAGATGCGTTAACAAGTTCGCCTTTTTTGCCTAAACCTTTTACATCCTGTTTAAGTACTACTTTCATTTAATTTACCTCCGTTTATATAGGGCGGCGAAAACATAAGCCGTCACCCTAAACTGTCAAAATAACTGTCAATTGCTTTTTTTAGTTCCGTTTCCGCTTCAAAGACGCTCATATCTTTCAGTTGGCAGGCAGACATGGTCTGATGACCTCCGCCGCCCATAGCCTCCATTATAAGCTGGACATTGACTTCGCCGTAACTTCTTGCGGAAATGTTTACACCGTCACCGCATTTGAAAATAACAAAGGAAGCGGTAACGCCTTCAATATTGAGCATTTCGTCTGCCGCCTGGGAAGTGGCAAGGCGAATGCCTTTTATTTCATTTTCCGTCTTTGAAAGAGCACAACCTCTGTACTCGGTTGCCATATCAATAACGGCATTTCTCTGACGGAATAAATCCATATCGCTTGAAAAAAGTTTTTTGCACTCAACGGTATTGGCACCCCTCTGACGAAGATATGCCGCCGCCTGAAAAGTACGAACGCCCGTTCTTAAAATAAAGTTTCTTGTGTCAAGCATTATACCCGACAGAAGTGCCGTTGCCGTGAACTTGTCAAGAACGGGATTTTTGTCAACATACTGACAAATCTCCGTCACCATTTCTGAGGCAGAGGAAGAAGTGGGCATATGGTAAAACATAACCGTATCTTCAATGAAACCGACGGACTTTCTGTGATGGTCGATAACGGTGATTTTCTGCACCTTATCGCAAAGTTCGGGGCTTTCCGTAAAGGATTTTTTATGGGTATCCGTAATTATAAGAAGTGTATTTTCCGTGACGGATTTAAGCGCTTCTTCGGGTGAATAAATGCAGTTTTTTCCCTTTGCATCTTTGAGTTTTTCAAGCAAAGGACCTGCAAGGGTATTTTTTTCATTTATAACAATATGCGCCGTTTTTGAAAAGTGAGAGGCAACTCCGAGCATACCGATGCAGGAGCCCAGAGAGTCAAAATCAGAAAATCTGTGACCCATAATGAGCACATTGTCACTGTCGGCGATAATTTCAGCCATTGTTTTTGCAATAAGCCTTGTTCTCACCGTAGTCTTCTTCTCAAAACCCGCGGAAACTCCGCCGTAGAATTTATACTCCGTATCTTTTTTGATGGCAACCTGGTCGCCGCCTCTGCTTTGTGCCATATCAAGAGCCTGACGAGCAGAGTCATTGGCTTCGTTAAGGTCGTCGCTTTTGCCCACACCTATGGAGAGTGTTATTTCCGTTTCCTTGCCCTCATAGGTAAAGTCACGGATTTTGTCGAGAATGGAAAACTTATCTTCCATCATTTTCTGCAAAGTTCTCTCCTGGGCAAAAATCATCATTCTTGCGTTGGAAAACTTGCGGCAAAGAGCACCGAAAGAACTTGCCCATTCTTCAATAAGTTGCTCTGCACGGCTGAAAATCGAGGTGCAGTCACTATCCTTAAAATTCTGGTAAAGTTCATCGGCATTATCAATAACCGTATGCATTATTGAGGGACGTGAAGCGAAAAACTCTTTTTCCGTAAGGCGCAAAGACGTTTCATCAAAGAAGTAAAGCAGAAAAACCTTCTCATCTTCAAGAGGAAACTCACCTGAATAAACAGAGTAGTACTTCTTCCCTACCCTTACGCAATAGCCTTTTGCCCAAAGCAGAGCATCAATACTGTCTTTTTTTATAATCTGTTTGATATTACTCTCTTTCGTCTTTTTGCTGATACCGAAGTTTTCTATGAAACTTCCGTTTGCCCAGATAACAGTGCCGTCTTCTTCAACAACACAGCACCCCACACCGAGTTTTTCAAAAGCCTGCCCCTGATTAAAATCAAGTTCATCGGAAACTGCCTTGATTTTCAGTATTAACTTTTCTCTGCGCATCTTCTGATAAACAAGTTTACCTGCAAACAAAAGAACCGTCAGCGCATAACCCACAACGGCAACATTACGCTCGTAGAAAAGCATCACGGTGCAAAGCACCAAGGTCGCAGGAAATGATATTAAACTGAAATCAAACATTTTCCATAGTTTTTTCATAGTCTTATATCTCCATTAAAATGGGTAAAATCATGGGGCTTCTCTTTGTTCTTTCATACATAAGTCTTGAAACGTCGTCACGGATTCTCGACTTTATTGTGCCCCAATCACGAATGTTTCTGTCGGCACATTTTTCCAGAGCATCGTAAGCCGTATTTCTTGCTTCTTCAATCAGATCCCCTGCTTCTTTGACGAAAACGAAACCTCTTGAAACAACATCGGGGCCCGAAACGAGTTCGCCCGTCACACCGTCAATGGTGGCAACAACGATAATGATACCGTCTTCAGCAAGGTGCTTTCTGTCACGGAGCACGACGGAGCCAACGTCACCAACACCTGAGCCGTCAACAAAAATCTGACCCGCAGGCACATTGGCTACGGTTTTGATGTAACTGCGGCACATTTCAACCTGAGTGCCGTTGTCGGCAATAACGATGTTTTTCTCGTCCATACCCATAGATACGGCAAGTTCTGCATGTTTAATAAGATGCTTTTGTTCGCCGTGAACGGGTATGAAATATTTAGGTCTTACAATACCGTGAATGAGTTTGAGTTCCTCACGGCAGGCGTGACCCGAAACGTGCACGTCATACATCTTTTCGTAAACTACTTCTGCACCGAGTTTAAGCAGTTCGTTAACAACACCGCCGACGGTCTTTTCGTTGCCGGGAATGGGTGTTGCGGAAATAATAACGTAGTCGTTGGGACCGATAGAAACTTTTCTGTGGTCACGTCTTGCCATTCTTGTCAGAGCACTCATAGGCTCACCCTGACTGCCCGTTGTGATAAGAACGAGCTGTTCGTCGGTGTATTTATCAATCATATCAAGTTTGACAAGGATACCCTCGGGCACTTTAAGATAACCGAGTTCCGCACTGATTGCAACAACATTTTCAAGGCTTCTGCCCGAAAGAGCAACCTTTCTGCCGTATCTTTCGGCAACGTTGATAATCTGCTGAACACGGTGGATATTTGAAGCAAAGGTTGCAACAATTATTCTTCTTTTCTGTGCTTTTGTGAAAAGAAGTTCAAAGGAATCGCCCACCTTTCTTTCACTTTCGGTAAAACCGGGACGTTCTGCGTTGGTTGAGTCTGCCATAAGGCAGAGGACGCCCTCCTGACCGAGTTTTGCAAAGCGTGCAATATCAATCATACCGCCGTCAATGGGGGTACTGTCAATTTTAAAGTCACCCGTATGCACAATAGTACCTGCCTCGCACCTGATTGCAAAACCTACGGCATCGGGTATCGAGTGGTTAACGTGGATAAAATCAACGGTGAATCCGCCGAGTTTTACACTTTCCCCTGCCTTGACAACGTTAAGTTTTGCACTGCCGAGAATGCCGTGCTCTTTGAGTTTGCCCTCAATAAGACCGTTGGTGAGTCTTGTGCTGTAAACGGGGATATTCACTTTCCTCAAAAGATATGCAAGAGAGCCGATGTGGTCTTCGTGACCGTGAGTTATACATATACCTCTGACTTTATCTGCATTCTTTTCGATATATGAAAAATCGGGAATTACAAGGTCAATACCCGGCATATCCTCATCGGGAAATGCAAGACCGCAGTCAATGAGAATAATGTCATCTTTATACTCAAAAAGGGTAATGTTTTTACCCACCTCGTTAAGTCCGCCGAGAAAAGCAACTCTGACAGGTGTTTCGGGCTTTTTCGGTGCAGATTTTTCGGGCTTGTTTGCAGTTTTTTTCTTATAGTAAAAAGGTTTCTTTCCTTTGTTTTTTGACGTGTTCTGTTTGTTGCCGCTTTGATTTTTACGGCTTTGGGCAGCAGCAGTTTTTTGATTTTTTTCGCTCATTAAACCGATATTCACTCCTTCTTTTCTGATTATTTAAGTTTATGTTTATCCGATAAAATTCGGCAAAGGTACTATTAACCCATAATATTAGCATTATAAGATATAATACTATTTTTTCCATACTATGTCAAGAAATATATTTCAGATAAATGCAAAACCTTACTCTATATAATAGGATTTATTTATATTTGTTTATTCACATTTAATTGACAAAAGCACTCGGCTAATATATACTATTGAGAACAGAGGTGACTTCAATGACTTATGCACTAATTATGGCAGGGGGAATCGGTAGCCGAATGGAGAATACTTGCGTGCCGAAACAGTTTCTGCCCCTTGGGAACAAACCCGTTATTATTCATACTGCGGAAAAGTTCTGCAAAATGAAAGAATTTGAAAAAATCCTTATTCTTTGTTCCCAAGACCGTAAGGATTACACAAAAAAACTTCTTTCAGAATATCTTCCCGAAGAAAAAAGAACCGTTGTCCTTTGCGGCGGTGACGACAGAAACAGCACCCTTATGAAAGGCATTGAATATATCGAAGAAAACCCGGGACTTGACGAAAACACCGTTGTTGTAACTCACGATGCCGTGCGCCCCTTTGTGACGGAGAGAATGATCCGTGAAAGCATCGGCTTTGCAAAAGATTACGGCGCCTGCTGTGCAGTCATACCCGAAACAGACACCGTTATAGAAAGTAAAGACGGTAAAACTTCTTCCGCCGTACCCGACAGAAGTGAACTTTTCAGAGCACAGACACCTCAATCTTTCAAGGCAGAACTTTTCAAAGACTGCATCAGCCGTCTTACCGCAGAAAAAAAGAGCACCCTTACCGATGCCTGCAAAATTTTCACTTTATGCGGACATAAGGTACATCTTTTCAGCGGTGACACACGCAACATCAAAATAACATACCCCCTTGACCTGAAAATTGCAGAAGTTATTCTCAACGAAGCCGAGGGATAAAAGGAGATATTATGAAAACATCCGAAATAAATATCAGGGACCCTTTTGTCCTTAAAGGAAACGACACGTTTTATATGTACGGCACAAGAGCCTTCAACTTCGGCAAAGATGTGGGCGGTTTTGACGTTTACACTTCCGACGACCTTGTTTCCTGGAGTGAGCCGACGGAGTGCTTCAATTCCGTAAAGTACGATATGAACACCAGGGTCAATTGGGCTCCCGAAGTATATAAATACGGCGGTAAGTATTATATGTTTGCCACCTTCACGCAAAAAAGCGGACTGCGTGGCACCTACTGCCTTAAAGCCGACTCACCTATGGGACCTTTCGTTCCCCACAGTGACTCTCCCCTGACGCCGAATGAGTGGGAGTGTCTTGACGGCACCCTTTACGTTGACAAAACGGGTGTACCCTATCTTGTTTTCTGCCGTGAACATACCCGTATAATTGACGGCACCGTCTGTTACATTGAACTTTCACAAGACCTTAAAAGAAGTGTGGGTGAACCTGTGTACCTTTTCAGCGGTTCATCTCCCCACTACATAGAAACTAAACCCGAAAATGAGCACAACATCACCGACGGCCCTTTCCTTTTTGAATCAAAAAGCGGTGAACTGATGATGCTCTGGTCAACCTTTGTAAATGAAAAGTACGCTCAATGCCTTGTACGCTTTGAAAAAGGAAAACTCGGCACTGAACTTACTCACCTTGACCCCCTTATCACCGATGACGGCGGTCACGGTATGATTTTCGAAAAGGACGGAAAACGCTTTTTAACTTTCCACTCCCCCAATGTTAAAGGCAGTGAACACCCCGTTTTTAAAGAGATTGATATATAAAATGAAAAACAAGGAGTAATCTTCAAAGAAAACTCCTTGTTGTTTTTTATGAAAGTTTTACATTCCAGTCGTTGATGCCGTCATCGTAAAGGATTCTGCCCATAAGTTTTTCCATATCCACAATTTCACCCTTATGGTCATGGATTTTAAAGATTTTGCCGATTCTCTTGCTTACGGCAACGAAAGCCTTGTATTCGGGCGTGTCGGGAGAATAGTCCTCCGTACCGCCGTACATATTGAGAATAACCTGACAAACAAAGTCAACGATTTTCTTGTCGGCTATACTGCTGTCAACTGCCTTGCTGCAACCGAAAAATCTTGCAAGGCTCTTGAATGTCATACGGTTGAGAAGTTTGCCGAGTTTCTGAAGAACAGGTTGGGCTTTACGAAGTTTTTCACCCTCACCGCTGAATCCCTGTGCAAGAAGAATAAAGGTTTCGTAGTCCGTTTCGATATTTTCAAAAACGCCCTTTATCATATAAAGGAAATGTTCCTTTGAATATTCGATAACATCTTTTCCGCCGATATCAAAGTCGATATTTTTAACCTGCATCGTTTTGATATCCATACCTTCATCACCGAAATTAACCTTACGGTAAGCAAGAGGATATGCAATAAGTGAAGCGGTATTTATCTGATAAAGAGTGTTGCCCTTTTTAGAGGTGATTGAACTTATATCGTGAATGTGAGTGTGACCCACAAAGGCATATTTTATGCCCAGGTCTGCAAGATACGGTGCCGTAAATTCATATCCGCCGAGCATAGCCTTATGAGAGAACAAAGGATAAATAGGTGTGGGCTCAATGAGAGGATGGTGAGTCATGGCAAAAATTTCACAGCCGTCTTCGTGGGCTTTTTTCACCTGTTCTTTTATCCAATAAAGAAGGTCGTTGTAAAAACCGCAGAACTCGTCATAGTCACCGTCATCGTTAAGACAGAGAAGACGCACTTCGTCGGTCAGTTGTACGCAGTAGGAATAGGAATTTTCGTGCTCTGCGATAGCCTCACTGTAACCGAAGTCGTTATATTTCTGACGGAGTTCGGCTCTTGTATACTTGGGAAGTTCAATTTCACCCTCATCGGTATAGGCTCTGGCGTCCATATAAAAATCGTGGGTTGCAAAGGTGATGAAAACACGTTTGCCTGCATTTTTAAGTGCCGTCAGTTTTTCCGCAAGACTGTCGTGGCTCTGTGCCTCGCCGTCAAAGGTAAGGTCGCCTGAAATAAGCACGATATCCGTATCCTTATCCTCTTTGATTGTGTCAAAGACAGAATCAATAATCGCACCGCTTTCAGCCATACACTTCTGGTCAAGCATACACTTGAAGTCAAAGTTTTTGCCGTAGGAACCGATTTCCTTTGTTGCATAATAATGCAAGTCGGTAAGATGATAAAAATTAAAGTCTTTCATAACCTGTTCACTATTCCTTCTTACTTATTAGCTGAAAAGACTGCCCGCAGGCAGTCTTTTTATTAGAGTCCTGTTTTTTCTCTGATGTAGTTTCTTGCAAGAACTGCATATTCATAGGGATTTGCTTTTGCAGGATCCTGCTCTGCTTCAACTACAACCCAGCCTTCATAACCTGCTTGGTCAAGTACGTCGAAAACGGGAGTGAAGTCGAAGTCGCCGTCACCCGGAACAGTAAAGGAGCCTGCACGAACAGAATCAAGGAAACTGTAACCTTTTTCTTTTGCGTCCTCGATAACATCCTTACGGATACTCTTGAGGTGAACGTGCTTAACTCTGTGAACATACTTTTTAAGAACACCGATTACATCTTCACCGCTGAAGGAAAGATGACCTGTATCAAAGAGAAGATATACAAGGTCGGGGTCGGTGATTTCCATAAGTTTGTCAATTTCTTCGGCAGTCTGAACACCTGTGCCCATATGGTGATGAACGGTGAAGTACATACCCTTTTCCTTTGCAAGTCTGCCCATTTCGTTGAAGCCTTTGGCAATGAGTTCCCACTGCTCATCGGTATAAACGGGCTTTGCACCGAAGATGCTTACATCTTTACCCTGGATACTGTTACCCTGCTCGGAAGCACCGATAACTTTTGCGCCCAGAGCGTGAAGGAAATCTCTGTGTTTGATGAAGGCTTCGATTGTTGCATCGTAACCCTCGGAAAGAAGAAGTGAGGAGAACCAAGCGTTGCAGATTCTCATACCTCTTACATCGAGTTTATGCTTGAGGGTTTCAACGTCTTTGGGGTATTTGTTGCCGATTTCACTGCCTGTGAAACCTGCAAGCGCCATTTCACTTACGCACTGTTCAAAAGTGTTTTCTGCACCAAGGTCGGGCATATCGTCATTTGTCCACGCAATAGGAGCGATGGCAAGATTTACTTTTTCTTTGTTAAGCATTTTTCTTATCTCCTTTAAATCAATATAAACGTGCCTTTTCGATATTTGCTTTCATATCTTCGTAGCATTCCTGAACTGCCTTGCTTTCGGAAACTTCTGCAACACCGACTCTCCACCATGAATCGTAGCCGTCAGTCATTGACTTGTGAGCCACCTTGATGTCAAAGAGTGTGGGCACGGTCTGCTTCTTACTGTCTTCAAGAGCAGCATAAAGTTCTTCTGCCGTTGTTACTTTGTATGACTTACAGCCGTAACCTTCGGCAATTTTTGCATAGTCTGTTACGATAACTTCGCCGTTGAGGAATCCGTCGGCACTTCTTCTCGTAAAGCGTGTACCGAAGGTATCTGTGCCCTGATTGTTCTGAAGGTTTTCAATACAGCCCCAACCGCTGTTGTCAAAGAGCATAATGTTTACCTTTTTGTTTTCCTGAACTGCGGTATAGAGTTCACTGTGAAGCATAAGGAATGAGCCGTCACCTACCATTGAATAAACCTCTCTGTCGGGGCAGGCAAGTTTTGCACCGAGAGCACCGCAGATTTCATATCCCATGCAGGAATAGCCGTATTCAACGTGGTAAGTATAGGGAGCCTTTGACTTCCATATTCTCTGAAGGCAACCGGGAAGCGAACCCGATGAGCCGAGAACTATGGAGTCGTCGGCAACAACTTCGTTTATGATACCGAGGGCTCTTTTCTGTGAAAGTATGCCGTCTTCACGCACGTCGTTATAACAGCGCAGGATTTCTTCTTCGTAGTCCTTCTTTGCCTTTGCAGGTTCGTCGGCCCACTCTGATTTATAGCAGTCGAGTTTTGCCATAATTGCTTCAAGGCTTTCCTTTGCATCGGCAATAACTGCTGTCGCATCCATTTTGAAAGCATCAAAGGCACATACGTTAATTGAAAGCATCTTCACGTCGGGATTCTGAAAGCCCCACTTTGAGCAGGTTGTAAAGTCGGTGAGTCTTGTACCCACAGCGATAACAAGATCCGTCTGTTTTGCAATAACGTTTGCGGCAGGACCGCCCGTAACACCGCAACCGCCCATATTGAGTTTATGTGCAAAGGGCACCTGACCCTTACCTGCCTGGGTTTCGCCGATGGGAATATTGTATTTCTCTGCAAACTTTATAACAGATTCGTAACTTTCGGAATATGTAACACCGCCGCCGATAACAAGCATAGGCTTCTTTGCATTTTTAATCATTTCAACAGCGGCGCCAATTTCTCTTTCAGAGGGTACACGTCTGTCCGTGTACCATACTCTTTTCTGAAGGAAGTAATCGGGATAATCGAAGGCTTCTGCTTCAACGTCCTGAGGCATAGCAATACAAACGGCGCCCGTATCGGCAGCATCGGTGAGAACACGCATTGCGTTGATACAAGCCGTCATAAGTTGTTCGGGGCGTTCAATTCTGTCCCAATATTTGCACACTGCCTTGAAAGCATCGTTAGAAGTGATGGCAACACTTGCGGGCTGTTCAATCTGCTGAAGAACGGGGTCGGGCTGACGGCAGGCGAAGGTGTCACCGGGAAGGCAAAGAAGAGGAATTCTGTTTGCCGTTGCAGTACCGCAAGCCGTTACCATATTGAGAGCACCGGGACCGATTGATGATGTGCAGGCGATGATTTTACGTCTGTTATTCTGCTTTGCAAAAGCAATGGCAGCGTGAGCCATACCCTGCTCATTGTGACCCTGATAATATGTAAGAGAGTGACCGCCCTGTTCAAGAGCCTGACCGATACCGACAACGCAACCGTGACCGAAGATACCGAAAATACCGTCAACAAATTTGGTTTCCTTGCCGTCAAAACTTACATACTGATTATCAAGAAATTTTACAAGAGCCTGAGCCATTGTAAGTTTCATAAAAATCAAATCCTTTCTGAAACGAACCGCCGAAAAGACGGAAAAATTCACGCTTTCAGGCGGGTTCGGTTTATATTCGTCACCCTGGTAGACAGACACGGAACGCCGTGTCCCTACAAGATTACAATTACATAATTTCTGAAATTTTAACAGGTCTGCCCTCAGCAACGGATTTCTTTGCTGCAAGAGCAACGAGAATTGAGTTAAGACCGTCAACACCTGTTGTGGGTGTGGGTTTGTCATTCTGAACAGCGTCAACGAACTGAATCATTTCGTCACGGAATGACTGCATATATCTTTCAAGGAAGAAATAAAGAGGCTTGTCGGTGGTAACACCGTTTTCATTCATAACAGTTACATTTGTGGGAGTGTCGTTTGAAGCCATTGCAGCACCGAGAGAGCCGAAAACTTCGATTCTCTGATCATAACCGTAAGCAGCACGGCGGCTGTTGTCGATAACACCGAGAGCGCCGTTTTCAAACTTAAGGTTGATAATAGCGGTGTCAACGTCGCCTGCCTGACCGATTGCGGGGTCAACAAGGCAAGTTGCGTTTGCATAAACTTCCGTTACATCGGAACCTGCAAGGAAACGAGCCATATCAAAATCGTGAATTGTCATATCAAGGAACATACCGCCTGAAACTGCTGCATATTCTGCTGAAGGAGGTTCGGGGTCACGGGAAGTGATTTTGATAAGTTCAAGATTACCAACCTTGCCTTCGTTAATGAGTGAACGAACATGAGCAAAGTTATGGTCAAAACGTCTGTTGAAACCTACCTGAAGTTTAACGCCTGCTTCTGCAACTGCATCGATAACTGCCTGAACTTTTTCAGGAGTGAGGTCAACGGGTTTTTCACAGAAAACGTGTTTGCCTGCCTTTGCGGCTTCGATGGAAATGTCTGCGTGAGTGTCTGTTGAAGAACAAACGAGAACTGCGTCGATTTCCTTATCTGCCAGCATTTCTTTATAGTCGCCGTATACCTTTTCGATACCGTATTTGTCTGCAAGTTCCTGTAAGCCGTCTTTGAAAACGTCTGTGATACCGAGAACTTTTGCTGAGGGTACGTTATAGGTGATTGACTGCATATGTACCTTACCGATACGGCCTGCACCGATGATGCCGATGTTTAACTGTTTCATGAATTGAGCCTCCGTTAATTTTTTTAAAAATTATCTGAGTGTGAAAAAACACACACTTACCTTTGGATTATAACACAAAGAACATCCATATTTCAATAACAAATACAGATGTTCTTTAAAAATTTTTACTTTTTTTAAACTTATTTTCCCATATTTATATTTATTCCCGAACCGTCATTTCTCGAACATTTCTCTGCATCAATTGCAAGAGTCACCATCAAAGCCCCGAGAGCATCTTTTTCATCTGCAACCTCAATAACATAAGTATCACGGAAATTGAAAATCTCCTTGCTTATGACGGCAATGTTTCTGCCGTGAGAACCAACAATTTTATAATCCCACTCAAAGAAACTGCCTTTAACGCTCCAACCGTTACAGTTGACGGAAAAAGAGGGTTTGAAAAGGGACAAATCTTTTTTGATTGAGCCGATGCATTTGTCCCCTATATACATATCAAAACAGGGCAAGAATGAAACAACACGTTCTTTGAGAGTTGCAATATGCTCGCCGACACCGTTGAAAATATATAATTTGTGTCCCCAGGACGCCTTACCTTTAACAGTAAAGAGTGTGTCACCTGTTTCACCGTAAATGTCATAACTGTCAAACCACGAGAAAATACGCTGTTTAAAAAGCAGCTTCATTATTCGTCTCCCTCCTGTCCCAAAGGCACAATATAAAAGCCGAAGGACAGTTCTTTTTTGAAGTCAATGCGGTACTCTTTCAGAGTGTCGGGGCCGCAACTGTTGGTGCCCGTACCTCTCATAAAGCCGTCAATGTTGAGTGAAACGAAATCCTCTGTTTTTATATCTTCAAGATGCTTTGCCTTTTCGAGTGTTTCGTTTGAATAATTGTGAGCGCTGAAAGAGAAGTGTTTATCCTTGTTGTAAACGGCAACGCCTTCGCCCTTTTCGTCGGTGAGTTTCAGATATCTGCACTCGCCGTGATTGCCGTTATCCTGGGGTCTTATGTAAGGCACGTCAAGTTCGGGCACCGTCGCAGAGTAAATTCCCACAATGCTCTGTGCCTTAAGGTCAGGAAGATTTTCCTTTTCACCGAGACCGAAATATTCCGCATTCTGCATATCGCCGCAAAGTTTAACGTTGACACCGAAACGGGGAATGTCGCAATCTTTAATGGTTAAACCGCATCTTTCCGCCTCAACTTTAACGGAAACCGTACCGTCGGAATAAACCTTGTAATTCATTTCAACGTCGAAAACATCTTTTCCTTTAAATGTCAGAGCATATTTTGACTTGACCTTGACTTTCTTCTCTTTTTCGTGAACTTCAAGACTGCGGAAAGATGTTTCAAGGCTTGTGATACCCGTTTTCTTCCAGCGGTTTACGATGTTTCTGTCATTATCAAGGAAGGGTCTGTAAAAAATGGGCATAAATCCGTTTCCGTTATGGATTATTTCTTTATCCCCTAACTTATAGGAAACAAGTCTGCCGTCAGTATTTGAAAATACCGCCATACCCTTTTCAAAGGTGATTGTGGTCTTTTCACCCTTTTTCTTAACGTGAATGTTTCCCTTTTCCTTTGCCGTAACATTCTTCACCTTTTCCGCAAGAGTCAGTTGTTCCTTTGCAATAACGTTTCCTTCTTCATCTTTATAAATAAAGGTGATATGTGTATCTTTATCTGCCGAAGGAGTTTTGTGATTTATCTTAATTTTTGCACTTTCAAGGGGTGCAATGTCAAGAACTGCTTCGCCTTTTTCAATGACTTTGCCCTCTTCGAGAAGTTCATAGAAAAGTTTGACGTCATCAGTACCTGCGAAAGAGTTGGTATTTCTGAAGAGATATTCGCCCTTCTCCCCTTTTTCACATCTTACGGGACGGTAAACATTCTTCATTGTATAGGCGCCTGTGTGGGGAGTTCTGTCGGGATAGAAAAGTCCGTCAACGCAGAAGTTGCCGTCATGGTACTTCTCGCCGTGATCGCCGCCGTAGGTATATTTATACTTGGCGTTTTTATCATATACGCTGTGGTCTGCCCATTCCCAGATACAGCCACCCGTCAGGTTTTCATACTTGTAAATAGTGTTCCAATATTCTTCGAGAGCACCCGGACTCACACCCATAGCGTGACAGTATTCGCAAAGAAAATAGGGCTTATTCCTGTATCTGCCCGTCATCTTGTGCTCACCGATACGCTTAACAACATGGGGGTGCTGATACATTTCGCTTATCACGTCATAAGAGCCTCGGATTGTTCTGATAACGGCCTCGTAGTGTACGGGAATATCTGTAACTTCCTTGAGCATTTTATAGCAAACGTCGTGATTTTTCCAACCGCCCGACTCGTTACCAAGACTCCACATTGTAACAGAAACGTGGTTTTTGTCACGCTGATACATTCTCATAACCCTGTCTGTATAGCGGCTGAGCCACTTTTTATCATTGGAAATGATGTTTGGCTTCATTGTAACTTTAAATCCCTGACTAAATTGGGTGCCGTGAGTTTCAATGTCTGCTTCGTCGATAACGTAAAGACCGTACTCGTCGCAAAGATCCATAAAAATGGGATCGGGAGGATAGTGAGAAGTACGCACGGCATTGACGTTGAACTCTTTCATAAGTTTAACGTCACGCAGCAAGTCCTCTGCCGACATAACATAGCCCGTCTTTTCGTGGGTATCGTGGTGATTGACACCCTTGAACTTAATGAGTTTTGAGTTGAAAAGGAACTTTTCGCCCTGAATTTCAATTTTTCTGAAACCTATCTTACTGCAAACAGACTGGATATTCTTTTCGCCGTCTGCAAGTGAAAGTACAAGAGTATAAAGGTTAGGAGTTTCGGCAGTCCATTCTTTAACATTGAGAGTGCCGAAGTCGATTTCAGCGGTATCGCCCTTGACTTCTTTCACTGCAACAGTCTTTTCGCCGTCTAAGAGTTCGGCAATAAGGCTTATATTTTTAAGGTCGGGACCGAAAGCACTTACGCTGACCTTAAGAGAATATCCGTCTTCTTCTCTTTCGGTTTTCGCATGATAGTCAAAAAAGCGGTTGTCGGGATTTTCTGTTATGTAAACATCACGGAAGATACCGTTTTCTCTGAACATATCCTGGCATTCAAGATATGTGCCGTTACACCACTTTGAAACAATTGCAAGAAGTTCGTTTTCGCCGTCTTTAACAAAACTGCCCAAAGAAAACTCCGCACTGTTGTGGCTTCCCTCGCTGTAACCAACATATTTGCCGTTAACATAAAGAGTAAGGCTTGAGCATACGCCCAGGAAGGTTATTATAATATCTTTTGTTGCATCTTTAACATCGAATTTCTTAACGTAAACACCTGCAGACATTTCATCGGGTACGTTGGGCAACGTCATGGGAAATTCATATCGGGTGTTGATATAGACAGGACTTTCGTAACCCGTTCTCTGCCAACAAGACGGTACGGTGATTTCATCAAAGGTCATATTATCCGTATCAATATTGTTGGGGAGCCTTGACACCTTTGAAAAATACTTGAACTTCCACTTGCCCGACAAAACAGTCGTCTGGTCGCTGTTATATCTCTGATTAAGAGCAGACTGACTCAAAAGTTCGGTTTTACTGCTGTAGGGAATGAAATAACTTCTGCCCGCAATTTTATTTTCTTCAAAAACGGAGAAGTTATTGATTTCGAGTTTTTTAATCTGATATTTCATATTGTCCTCCCGTAAACTGTCGTTGAAATATATTCTACCATACTTTTACAAATTTTTCAATTATTAAATCCGCCTTTAAGGGCAATACTTTTAAAAAGGATTTCTCGTTCTTGTGGGGGTTATTTAATTTGTATTACGCAAAGGTGGAAATATGCGGTATTGACACGTCAAAACTGACGGTACTGCCCGAAAAAAAGAAAACGGAACTTTTAAAAAAATGCCGTGAGGGTGACAAAAATGCAAGGGACGAAATGATTAACGGTAACTTAAAATTAGTTCTCAGTGTCATTCAGCGTTTTTCTGCAAGGGGTGAAAACGCCGACGACTTGTTTCAGGTGGGGTGCATCGGTCTTATAAAAGCCATTGATAACTTTGACATAAATCAGAACGTTCGCTTTTCCACTTATGCCGTGCCCATGATTATCGGGGAAATACGCAGATATTTAAGGGACTACAACCCCATCAGAGTAAGCCGTTCAATCAAAGACACCGCCTATCACGCAATGCAGGTGAAAGAGGAAATTATGAATGAAACGGGCAAAGAAGCCACCGCCGAAGAAATCGCTGAAAGGCTCGGCGTAAAAAGAGAAACGGTTATCCTTGCCCTTGAGGCTATCGTTGAGCCCGTATCTCTTTATGAGCCGATTTATTACGATGCAGGCGACACAATATACGTTATGGATCAGGTCGGCGACAACAGCAGTGACGTTGACTGGATTGACGAGATACTTCTGAAAAAATCCATTGAAAATTTAGGCGAAAGAGAAAAGCGTATTCTTTCCCTGCGTTTTATGAACGGTATGACGCAGACGGAAGTTGCCTCGGAAATAGGTATTTCACAGGCACAGGTTTCAAGGCTTGAAAAAGGTGCTCTTGATAAGATTAAAAGCCATAGGAATATTTATATATAAAATAAAGGCGACACCTCAAAGTGCCGCCTTAACATTATTATTTGCTGAAAACAACAGTTGTAACAGTATTTGTGCCAACGGTGATTTTCTTCATACCGACTTCTTCTTCTGCGGTAAGTTCAAGATTACTGTCAGCGTCCGTTGTGTAAACTTGCATATCTCTGAACATCATACCCGAGAATCTGATGTCTTTTTCTTCGCCCTCATTGACAATTACAACAACATAATCATCATCGGGAGTCACGTAAGCGGAAACCGTCATATTGTTTTCCGTGAGATATACGGGATATTCTTTTCCGTCGATATTCTGTTTCCACCAGGCTTTTTCAGATTTGACATCGGCTACGCTTAAACCGAAATCAATAGCATAACTGCCAACGGGGATAAACTTTGTATAATGAGCCATTGCGTAATATCTCTTGCCAACGGTATATTCGTTGTAATCACCGTCAACGGCAATCATTGAGTCGGCATTTTCGCCGCCATCATTAACTGCAACCCAACTTGACCAACTGTTGACACCTGAAAGTGATAGGTCTTCACCGATTGTTCTTGCCATAATCACTGCGGCTTCGATATCGTAAATCTTGTGTGCGTTGGGAAGTTCGCACCATTCGCTCATTTCAACTTCAACATCGGGGAATGCTTTATCAAGATATTTGCCGTAAGCGGCTTTGAGAAGGAAGTCGCCGTCTGTCCAATAACTGTGGTATGAGTAAGTGCCCATTACGGATTTGATTTCTTCATCGGCATAAAGAGCCTCGATACCGTCAAGATTATAGTGACCGCCGTCAATTGAAAGCTGACCGCTTTCAAGCATTGAAAGTTTAACGTCAAGACCTCTTGCTTTGATTTCTTTTGCAAAAACTTTTGCAACGGCAATAACTTCATCTAAATCGTAGTGACAGCCTTCCTGTCCTACCCAGCCTCCGCCCCAGGACCATTCGGGCTCGTTGATGGGGCTTATGTACTTAACGGGTACGCCTTTGGAAATGAAATATTCTGCAACGTCAAGCATATAGTTTGCAAAGTCGTCGTAACAGTCTTCCCTGAGGTTACAGGTAAGGTCTTCGTAACTGCCTGCGGCGGAAAGAGATTTTGTCATCTGCCAGGGTGCAGAGTTTGCAAAAAGTACAACGGTGTCAATGTTGCCGTACTTAAGGCAGGCGTCAAGCATCTGCTGTGCGTTTGCATCCTTTGACCAGTCGTAAACCATTTCGCCTGTTTCTTCGTTAAATTCTTTAAGGAAACTTTCCGTGCTTCTTGAGGAAAGGTTCCAGAGTCTTGCGTTGGGGTTATCCTTTTCACCGCCGCCCACATTGTAGCGGTAAACGTTAAGACCGAGACCCTCGTCGGAATAAAGAAGTTTTGCATATTCGTCGGCAGTATCTGCATCTTCAACCATCTGTGCCCACCAGGCAGCAGAAGTACCCCAGCCTGTGATTTCCTGCTCGGTTTTCAGAGTGCGCAGTTTGATAGTTGTGCAGTCGGCAGTGATACCGAACCAACCGGCAATCGTTGACATAACAAAGATAATCCAAGTGATGTAATAGATTGTCTTTTGAAAAAATACAGTTCTGTTTTGCATTTTTTGACTCTCCTTAAAAATTTATTTTCATTCATTTAATATATTAGCACAAACTTTAACTCAAGGTCAACCTTTTTGCAGGCTTTTTTTAATACTTATGAATTATTTTGTTAATAATGCTACTGTTTCCGTATTGCATTTTACTTTTCACAGTGATATAATTATTAAAGATAAACAGAAGAAAGTTGACGAAAGGTGACAGAATATGGCAGATACTTTAATTATTTCCCACAGAGGAGCCAACAAATATGCTCCGCAGAATACTCTCCCCGCTTTTGAGCGCTCGGTCAAAATCGGTGTTGACGGTTTTGAAACCGACGTTCACCTTACAAAAGACGGTAAGGTTGTCCTTTGCCACAATTACACCGTTGACGAAACTTCAAACGGCTCGGGTAATGTTGCCGACCTTTTACTCGATGAACTCAAAGCCCTTGACTTCGGCTCATATTTCAGCAAAAAGTATGAGGGTACTCCCCTGCCCACCCTTGATGAGTTCTTGGAGTTCGCTGCTTCAAAGGATTTAAAAGTGCTCAACATTGAAATCAAGAGTCCCAAGGAGAAAAATACTCCCATTGTTTACGAAACCATCAAAGCCACAAAGGAATTCGGTCTTTTCGATAAACTTCTCATTTCTTCTTTTGACCCGAAACTTCTTGTTCAAGCAAAGGAAATTGACAAAGACTGCAAAACAGGTTTCCTTTACGCCCCCAATTACTTGACAATGTACACAATGGGCTGGCGTCCCGCTCAGTTTGCAAAGGAAATCAAAGCCGACGCACTTCATCCTCACTATGGCTTTGTCAATGCCGACTATATCAAAAAAGCCCACGACGCAGGAATTATGGTCAACGCATGGACCGTCAACTCTCCCGACATTATGGACAAACTCATAAAAATGGGTTGCGACGGAATTATCACCGACCTGCCTGACGTTGTGAAGAAGATAATGGAAAAATATTAAAAGTTAAGGTGCAGAGTTCTTGCGGACTCTGTGCTTTTTTATCTCAACTTTTTCTCGGAAACACCTTTTCCAATCTTACATTTTATGGTACAATAACAAGTAACAAAAATTTGAGGGTGTATAAATTTTGAAAAGTTTTATTATAGAAAAAAACGACAGCGGTCAAAGACTGGATAAATTTCTCACAAAGTCTTTCCCCAATCTCCCCAAGGCTCTGATGTATAAGTATATCCGTATAAAGCGAATCAAGGTAAACGGCAAAAGGGCGGAGATTTCAACAAAGCTCTCTGTGGGTGATAAGGTTGATATGTACATAAATGACGAGTTCTTTGAAAAGAAAGAAACGGTTTACGATTTTATGTCCGCTTCAAAGAATATCGACATTGTCTATGAAGATGAAAACATCCTTCTCCTTAACAAAAAAGTGGGTCTTCTCTCCCACCCTGACGACAGCGAATATGTTGACACCCTTATCACAAGAGTGAAACGCTATATGTACGAAAATGGTCAGTGGGCACCCGAAAGCGAAAACTCCTTCACCCCTGCCCTTGTTAACCGTATTGACAGAAACACAAGCGGTATCGTTATCTGTGCAAAAACTGCCGAGGCTCTGCGTGTCCTCAACCAGAAGATGAAAGACAGGGAACTTCACAAAATCTACCTTTGCATCGTTCACGGCAAGATGAAAAAGAGTGAGGATTTGCTTGAAGGCTACCTTATCAAAGACGAGAAAAAGAACAAGGTTACCGTATCGAAAAATCAGAAAGAGGGCTCTAAACTCATAAGAACACAGTACAGAGTTTTAGGCTATAAGGAGGGGCTGAGTCTGCTTGAAGTCAATCTTCTCACAGGCAGAACCCATCAGATACGTGCCCACCTTGCTTCAATCGGTCACCCGCTTTTAGGTGACGGGAAGTACGGCACCAACGAACTTAACAAAAAAGCAGGCTACAAAAAACAGTTCCTTTGCTCATACAAACTTATGTTTGACTTTACCACCGACGCAGGTGAACTCGAATATCTTAATAAAAAAGTTTTCACCCTTGACGACGTATGGTTTAAAAGGGAGTTCCTTGAGGGAACACTAACTCAAAGGGAGGCAAAGAAACAATGAACTTTGAAGAAAGCAGAAAAAGAGCCGAAGAACTTCGTGACATTATTAACTACCACAATAAAAAATACTATGAAAACGATGAGCCCGAAATTGAGGACTTCGAATATGACCGACTTCTTCACGAACTCATTTCCATTGAAGAAACATATCCCGAACTTCTCACCTCCGACTCCCCCACCCACCGTGTAGGCGGTAAGGCAGACGGTCAGTTTACACCCGTTGAACACAAGGTGCCTATGGAAAGTCTTCAGGACGCCTTTTCCACCGATGATATTATGGCTTTTGACAGCAGAGTAAAAGCCGTGGTGAATAATCCCCGTTACATCGTCGAAGCAAAGATTGACGGTCTTTCCGTTTCTCTCGAATATGAAAACGGCATCTTCACAAGAGGCTCCACCCGAGGCGACGGCAGAACGGGCGAAGACGTTACTGCAAACCTTCGCACAGTACGCTCAATCCCCCTTAAAATCGACACCGATCTTCCCCTTTTAGAAGTACGTGGCGAGGTGTATATGCCCCGTGAAGTTTTTATGAGTCTTACGGCAGAGCAGGAATTAAACGGCGAAAAAACCTTTAAAAATCCGAGAAATGCGGCGGCAGGCTCACTCCGTCAGAAAAATCCGAAGATTACAAGCAAGAGAAAACTTGACATTTTCCTTTTCAACATTCAGCAGATTGAGGGCAAGGAACTTTCTTCTCATAAGCAGTCCCTTGACTTTATTAAAAGCCTCGGCTTTAACACCGTGCCTTTCTATACCGAGTGTGCCACAATTGAAGAAGCCATAAAGGAAATTGACCGTATCGGCAGTATAAGGGGTACTCTCCCCTTTGATATTGACGGTGCCGTTATCAAGGTTGACTCTTTCGGTCAGCGTGAACTTTTAGGTTCAACGGCGAAGTTTCCCAAGTGGGCACTTGCTTTCAAGTATCCCCCCGAAGAAAAGGAAACAACACTTCTCGATATTGAAATAAACGTGGGCAGAACGGGCGTTCTCACCCCCACGGGTATTTTTGAGCCGACGCTTTTGGCAGGTACAACCGTCAGCCGAGCAACGTTACACAATCAGGATTTCATTGACGAAAAGGGCATCTGCATCGGTGACAGAGTTATCATCAGAAAAGCGGGAGATATAATTCCCGAAGTGCTTTCCGTTGTTTCTCACGGTGAAAATTCCACCCCCTACCGCATACCCGAATATTGCCCCTCTTGCAACAGTAAAGTTACAAGAGATGAGGACGAGGCGGCAATACGCTGCTGCAATCCCGACTGCCCGAGCCAACTTCTGCGCAACCTCATACACTTCTGCTCAAGAGATGCTATGGATATTGAGGGTTTGGGTACTGCCGTGCTTGAAACGCTGGTAAATCAAGGACTTATCAGAACGGCGGCAGATATATATTCCCTTAAAAAAGAGGATATTGCAAAAATTGAACGCATGGGTGAAAAGAGTGCGCAAAACCTTATTGATGCCGCAGAAAAGAGCAAGGAAAACGACCTTGCAAAACTGATTTTTGCCCTTGGTATAAGACACGTGGGACAGAAAGCAGGTAAACTTCTCTCGGAACATTTTCTGACAATGGATAAACTCATATCTGCCTCGGCAGAAGAAATTGCAGAAATTGAAGGTTTCGGTATGATTATGGCTGAAAGCGTCAAGGAATATTTCTCCCACAAAGAAAGCCTTGAACTTGTGGAAAACCTCAAAAATGCAGGCGTTAATATGACAAGTCAGAAAGAAATTGTGGATATGCGTTTTGAAGGCAAGACCTTTGTTCTGACAGGTACTCTTTCACAGTTCACACGAAATGAGGCAACGGAAATAATTGAAAAGTTCGGAGGTAAGGCTTCTTCTTCCGTTTCGAAGAAAACAAGTTTTGTTCTTGCAGGCGAAGATGCAGGAAGCAAACTAAAAAAAGCCAATGACCTTGGCGTTACGGTTATAACTGAAGAAGAATTTGGTGAAATGATTAAATGATAAAAAAGACTTGAAGCGGCAAAGTTTCAAGTCTTTTTCTGTTAAATAAGGATTGTTGTTTCCGCTGTGGCGGGTGAGTGCCTTCTCTGCAGGACAAGCAGCCACCACTTAAGTGAGTTGAAACGGTTGGGAAACTCATCCGTCAGTCTTACGACTGCCACCTTCCCTAAAGGGAAGGCAAATAACCTCTCCACCGCAAGCGGTTCCCCTCTCCTTTCAGGCGAGGCAAGAAAGCAGC
>CAYNIN010000019.1:0-24713 GCA_964397395.1 uncultured Faecalibacterium sp. | reverse complement strand
AAAAACAAAGTTCTCGGATTGAACTACCACTTTCTTTTTATCATGCCTCCTTTATCCCTTAGGGCGTCTATTATTCTTTTTTAGAAATTCTTTTGTAAAATCGTCATAGGCAACACTGCCTTTTGATGACTTGTCATAATAATATACGGGCTGACCGAAAGAGGGTGCCTCCGAAAGCCTTACATTACGGGGTATGACAGAAGCATATACTTTCTGCGGAAAAAACTTCTTAACCTCTCCCACAACCTGCTGGGTAAGGTTGAGTCTGCCGTCGTACATAGTGAGAAGTACACCTTCAAGTTCAAGCATGGGATTATAAAGGCGCTTGACCTGTCTTATGGTGTTCATCAGTTGTGAAAGTCCCTCAAGGGCGTAATATTCGCACTGAATGGGCACGATAACGCTGTCCACGGCACAAAGTATATTAACCGTCAGAAGCCCCAGAGAAGGCGGACAATCCACAATTATAAAGTCATATTTATCCTTAATCGGTGCAAGGGCATTTTTAATTCTCGACTCTCTCCCCTCTAAATCAACAAGTTCAAGTTCTGCACCTGCAAGATTCATATTTGAGGGAAGCACGTCAAGGCATTTGAAGTTCGTCGTTTTTATAATTTCAGAAGCCGGAGTAGCGGAAACTATCATATCGTAAGTGGATTTTGAAACACTTCTTTTGTTAATTCCCAGACCGCTTGTTGCATTACCCTGGGGGTCAACGTCAACGAGAAGGGTCTTATAGCCGTAATGTCCGATAGCCGCCGCAAGATTTATTGCCGTTGTTGTCTTGCCGACTCCGCCTTTCTGGTTAACAATTGCTATGACTTTACCCATTTTTCTATCCTTTCTGTTTTCTTCATATTGTATAAAGTTTATTGTACCACAATAAATACGCTTTTTAAAGACAAAATTGAAATTTTTCAAAAAATATTTTCGTTTCACGTGAAACATAATACCAACAGAAAGGCTGCCGAGAAAGTTACAAGATGTCCTTTTCTTTGTCCCGACGGCGTACAAAGGTACTCCGAGTGGGCAAAAAAAGGGCAAAACAATGCAAAAATTTTCAAATTTCGATGCTTTGAAAATATTTCTCGTGCTGATATATAAAATTTGACTTTCTTATTTTTATTATTTATGCATTGTTGTTCTTGTGGCTTTATCGGCAGCCTTAAGCAAAAACACCCACCTTTTACGGTGAGTGTTTTCGCAAGTGGGGTGTGAAAGAGAAAGATATTATTAAAAGAAGTATTCTGTTTTGACTCTCTTAACCTTGTGACACCTTCATTTCAGGCATCTTATAAACATTTCTTTTGGGTATTTCAATAAGATAACGGTAACTGTCCCCCGTATCCTCCCTTTTAATCTCGGCTTTGATGCCTGCTCTGTTCATGGTATCAAGAGCATTGTCGATGGTGTTAAGAAAGATTTTAACGTCGCTGAACATTATTTTTGTCTGCCTTTTCGGCTTATCCTCTTTTTTGAGAAGTTCTTCTATGTACTTTTCCGTCTGACTTACATTGAGTTTTCTTTCAATAACTGTTTCAAGGCAAGGCATTATATCCTTTTCTTCAAGTTTGAGAAGTGCTCTTGCGTGACGTTCGGAAAGACCTTTTTCAATCAGCAGATTTCTCACCTTTTCCGGCAAAGACAAAAGCCTCAACTTGTTTGAAACGGTAGACGGTGCTTTGCCAAGGCGTCTTGCCGCATCTTCCTGGGAAATTTCAAAATCCTTCATAAGTTTATCGATTGCCGTTGCTTCTTCAAAATAGTTGAGATTCTGTCTTTGAAGATTCTCAATTAAGGAAAAAACCGCCGATTTCAACGTGTTTATATCAACAACAATGCAGGGCACACAGACAAGACCTGCAAGACGTGAGGCTCTCAGTCGTCTTTCCCCTGCCACAAGTTCGTAACCTTTATCCACTTTCCGCACCGTTAAGGGTTGGAGAATGCCGTTCATTCTGATGCTGATTGCAAGGTTTACGAGTTCTTCCTGATTAAAAGACTTTCTCGGTTGGTTCGGATTAGGATATATCAGTTCGCTGGGGATAAGCAGCACCTGCCCCGCAGTTCTCAGTTTTTCACCTATCATCATAAGAAAATAACCTCCCTATGTCAGAATAATATCATGACACAGAAAGGTTGTCCAGCAAAACCGTTTGCTAAAATATGCGGTTATTCTACACTATTCAGTTTTATTTCAAAGGATACTTTGCAATTTTTGCCGAAGGTCTTGGATATTTAGCAGGAGTTGACGAAACTTTTTTGATTAAAAGAATAGTTCTTTCACCACAGTCGCCCAATTCAAAAACCTTTTTGTCTTTAATCTCGCCGCCTAAAATCTTGATGGCATTCTTGCCCTCGGCGATTTCTTCATCGGCTTTTGCACTTTTCATTGATACGAAAGTTCCGCCCACTCTGACAAAAGGTAAACAAAATTCCGATAAATCCCTTAAGTTTGAAACTGCTCTTGCTGTTGCAAAGTCGAACCGTTCTCTGTATTCCTTGCTTTTTCCTGCTTCTTCGGCTCTTGTATGAACAACATTTGCCTCTAAACCGATATGAGAAAGAATATCTCTGATAACATTCAGTTTCTTGTTTGTGCTGTCCATCAGAGTAATATCAAGGTCAGGTCTTGCAATAAGCATGGCAACGCCGGGGAATCCTGCACCCGTACCTACATCTATGCACTTTGCACCTGCGGGAAAATCAGCGGCATGAAATACCGTAAGAGAGTCAACGAAATGTTTTATTACAATTCCCTCCGGGTCCGTTATTGCCGTAAGGTTGATTTTTTCGTTCCATTCAACAAGCAACTTTGCATATATATCAAATCGTTCCAGTGCCTTTTCGTCAAGAGAAACGCCATATTTCAAGGCTTCGTTTTTAAGCATTTCCTTTGAAATGAAACTTTCACTCATAATCTCACACCTTTCTTATGTTTCACGTGAAACATTACTGCATTTTATTTTTAGAAAGATAAATAAGCAGAACGGAAATATCCGCAGGACTGACTCCGCTTATTCTTGATGCCTGCCCGAGATTTGCAGGTTTTATTTTGTTCAGTTTCTCACGGGCTTCCATTCTTAAACCCACAACATCGTTATAATCCAGGTTTTCATCGAGTTTTCTAACCTCAAGGCGACGCATTTCTTCAACCTGCGCAAGTTGCCTCTTTATGTATCCCTCATATTTGATGCTTATTTCAACCTGCTCAAAAATTTCTTTCGGCAGGTCAGGTCTTTCCTTGTCAAAGGGTTTCAGCACCTCATAATCAAGTTGAGGTCTTTTAAGAAGTTCAATCATTCTGCAACCCGTTGCAAGAGGTGATGTTTCACGTGAAACAAGAACTTCGTCGAGTTCCTTTGAAGGCGGAACAGAAACGAGAGCGACTCTTTCCTTTTCTTCTTCGATAAGGCGAAGTTTTTCCGTCAGTCTGTCCATTTTCGCCTGAGAAACAAGACCTGCCTTATAGCCGAACTCTGTCAGACGGATATCTGCATTGTCCTGACGCAGAAGAAGTCTGTATTCAGAACGTGAAGTCATCATTCTGTAAGGGTCGGAACAACCCTTTGTAACAAGGTCATCAATAAGTGTACCTATATAGGAGGTGGCTCTGTCAAGAATAAGAGGCTCTCTGCCTTTGATTTTAAGAGCGGCGTTGACACCTGCAACAAGACCCTGGGCAGCGGCTTCTTCATAACCGCTTGAACCGTTAAACTGACCTGCACCGTAAAGGCCGTCGAAGTCCTTAAATTCAAGAGTAGACCTTAAAGTAAGAGGGTCAACGCAGTCGTACTCAATTGCATAAGCCGTTCTCATAACCTGAACGTTTTCAAGGCCCGGAATAGTTCGCAGAAATTTCAGTTGCACGTCTTCGGGAAGTGATGAAGACATACCCTGAAGATACATTTCTTCCGTGTTTTCACCGCAAGGCTCAATAAAGAGTTGGTGTCTTTTTTTCTCGGCAAAGCGGACGATTTTATCCTCGATTGAGGGACAGTATCTGGGACCCACACCGTCTATTTTTCCGCTGTAAAGGGGAGAACGGTGAAGATTTTCCAAGATAATCTCTTTTGTTTTTTCGTTGGTATATGTTATATAGCAAGGCAGTTTATTTTCCGGTGTATACTCACCGTCAAAGGAAAAGGGAACAACAACCTCATCGCCGTCCTGCCTTTCGAGATTTGTAAAGTCGATACTTCTTCTGTTAACTCTCGACGGTGTACCCGTTTTGAAACGGCGTGTCTGAAGACCGAGTTCTTTAAGAGAAGCGCCAAGTTCCGTTGCGGCAAACATACCGTCGGGACCGCCGTCATAGGCAACATCGCCAACATAAATTCTGCCGCCGAGGAAAGTACCCGTTGCAAGAATTACGCACTTTGCTTTGTAGATTGCTTCAAGACGGGTAAGCACCTGCCACTTTTCTTCATCGGCACGACAGAGAGAAACAATTTCCGCCTGAATAATTTCAAGACCGTCCTGCCTTTCCATTACGGCTTTCATATATTCGCTGTAACGGCGTCTGTCAATCTGGGCACGCAGAGAGTGAACGGCAGGTCCCTTACCTAAATTAAGTATACGGCTCTGCAGGGTGTTGGCATCTGCCGCTTTACCCATTTCACCGCCGAGAGCGTCAATCTCACGGACAAGGTGTCCCTTTGACGTGCCGCCGATAGAGGGGTTACAGGGCATATTACCGACCCAATCCATATTTATTGTGAAGACGCCGACCTTTGTACCAAGACGTGCGGCAGCAAGACCTGCTTCAATACCGGCATGACCTGCACCGATAACTATTACGTCATATTCCTTTGCAAAATATTCCACAAAAATCCCTTACCTTTTTAAAAACCTGCTTGTTAAAATACTGTCGGTGTTTTCCACATTATTGTTGAAAACCTGCAGTAAAATTGTATCATTTTTATTGAATAGTTTTTTCTCTGATGACCCTTATATCATTTAAAAAATTTCTATTCAACAGAAAGCAGAATGTGATGTTTACTCACATTTTAACCCTGTTATATTTCTTTATTGTAATTATAAGGCTATTTTTAACACATCTGACGGACTTTTAACTATATAATCCGCATTGTGCTGCGTAAATTCCTCTTTTGAGCCGTACCCCCACAAAACTCCGCAGGAAGAAACCCCTGCACCCTTACCGCCGTCAATGTCAAAATATCTGTCGCCGACCATTAGAACTTTATCTTTATCATCGGCACCGAGTTTTTCCATTGATTCGAGAACAAGGTGTGTTTTTGTGCTGTGGGTACTGTCGTCAACCTTGACACCGACGATAGCATCAAACCAATCCGTAATGCCAAGATGGTCACAAACTTTGTAAATGAGATGTTCGGGCTTTGAAGAAGCAACACCTATTTTAATTCCCTCTTTTTTAAGAGAGTCCAGAAGTTCCGTCATACCCTTATAAAGTTCACATTCAATTATGCCCTTTATGGCATATCTTTCACGGTACTTTTTGATGTACTCGCCTACTTCGTCTTCGCTGATACCGTAAAAGGTTGTATAACTGTAATGAATGGGCGGACCGATAAACCTGCGCAAATCCTTAAGGTCGGGCACTTCGTGATTCATCTGTTCAAAGGAGTAAACAAGACTTTTAAAAATGCCTTCACCCGTATCTACCACAGTACCGTCAAAATCAAATATCACATAACTGTACTTTGCCATAGAAAACTTGGCCGATTTATTAAAAAACAAACCGGCTCTCCTTTCAGAATATTCAGTTTTCGGCAGTGAGATTTTTTCTTTCCTCTGCCTTTAAGATGAATTTATCAATTTTAACGGTAAATCTTTCGTGAGTACCTTTGCCGATAAGACCTGCGTTGTCATAGGCTTCAACATCAAAGCATATTTTTCTGCCGTCACAGTAAGTTACGGTGGCAACGGTTCTGACGGGTGAACCGACAACCGTTGCTGCAAGGTGAGAAATATTAAGAGCAGTGCCGACGGTGGAAATACCTTCGGGCACATATTTATCGCAAAGGTCACTTGCGGCCTGCTCCATAAGAGCAACCATAAAAGGTGTTGCAAGAACATCAAGAGAACCGCTTCTCATACTTGCCGCCGTCATAGACTCTGTCACAACGGTATTAACCTCGTATTTTGTACCGATTTCAATCATAGTAACGCTCCTTTAATAAAGGGAAAATATCTTGACTCTGTCTTCCGTAAGTTCAATGTTTGTTTCACCGAAAACTGCCTGCTGAACTCTTTGTGCGGCAAGGGGAAAATCAATGAAAACAACGGCATTTGAGCCCACATATCCCGTTGCGAAGACATCACTGTCACTTATACTGCACTGGGTCATCTCGTAACCGAGCCAGTTATTTGTAATAGCCTGGGTAGCATAAGACATAATCTGCATTTTGCTTATGTCGGTTTTAACATAAGTGAGAAGCATATCAAGTACGGAGTTAAGCTGCGCAAGGGAAGCACCCTTTGCACTGTTAAGGAATGACTGAATTACAAGACGCTGTCTTCTTGTACGGCTCACGTCACTGTCTGCATCACTCTTACGGATACGGGCAAAAACGAGGGCTTCTTCACCGTTAAGAGTTACGGCTTCACCGTAATCAATGGTATGCTTTGTTGTTCTGTTTATATATTCTGCCTCATACTGCTGAACTTCAACGGTAATACCGCCGAGAGCATCAATCATATCAACAAAAGATGAGAAGTCAACGGCAACATAATAGTCAATATCAATCTTGAAGTTCTTTTCGATTGTGTCAATTGCCGCATCAGCACCGCCGTAATAGAAAGCAGAGTTGAGTTTTGCGTATCTGTTATTTCCGCCGATGTTCATATAACACCAGGTATCACGGTAAAAAGAGGTCATAATTATCTGCTCGGTCTTTTTATTGATAGAAAGAAGGATAATTGAATCAGACCTGCCGCCTTTTTCAAGGGCGTCTTTTGAGTCAAGACCCAGAAGGAGAATATTTATAACATTTTTACTTGAATAGAGCGCACCGCCATTGTTTGCCCAACTGTAAAGATAGTCGTTAAGTGAACCTGCACTGTCAAGGGCAGTCATAATTTCAAGTTCTTGCTCGTCATATACAACTTCCGTTGTTTCGGGAGTTTCATTTGAGTTTTCAACGAGAAGGTCGAGTTTTCCGCTGACAAAACCCATTAAAGCGGAAACAAGAAGAATAAAGCACATTAAAAGGGCATAAAAATTCTTGGCACGTCTTCTCTTGTTTTTCCAAAGAAAATTTGAAACAGGGTTACCTTTAGCCTTTTTCATTGTTACACTTCTTTCCTAAATATTTCGGGAAAGGCAGACAAATGCAATATGTCTGCCTTTTACTGATGTGACAGAGTCAAAGCGGATACAGTCTGAAGAATCATTCCGCATCTGATTCAGGTCACATTATTATTCTTGAGTGTCAGTTTCCTCTTGAATTTCCGTATTTTCCTGTGCTTCGCCCTCTGTTATATCTCTTACTGCCGTTGCTGAAACAACCTTCTCGCCTTCGGAAAGTTTCATAACACGCACACCTTTTGATGTTCGTGAAACAACGTTTATCTGCTGGGCAGAAATTCTGATAATAATACCGTCAGAAGAAATGAGGATAAGGTCATCTTCTTTATAAACGGAAGCAACGGAAGCAACCTTGCCGTATTTTTCCGTATGATAGTTAAGGACACCCTTACCTGCTCTTGACTGAATTCTGTATTCGTTGTGTTCACTGAGTCTGCCCAGACCGCTTTCGGAGATTGTGAGAATCTTCATTGAGTCGTCCTGATTTTCTTTGATGACGCACATTCCGACAACTTCGTCATTTTCTCTCAGATCAATAGCCTTAACGCCTCTTGCCGTTCTGCCGATGGGTCGGCAGTCATTTTCGTTGAAGCGGATTGACATACCGTTTCTTGTGGCAACGAGAATATCGTCATTACCGTCAGTAAGACGTACCCAGGCAAGTTCATCATCTTCGTCAAGGTTAATTGCAATAATACCGTTTTTACGGATATTCTTATACTGTTCAAGATCGGTTCTCTTGAGTATACCCTTCTTTGTTACCATGCAAAGATACTTGGTTTCTTCACCGCCGAAGTCGGGTACTCTTATCATTGAACTGATTTTTTCCTCGGGTTCAAGGGGAAGAAGGTTAACAACATTCATACCCTTACTCTGCTTACTGCCTTCGGGAATTTCATAACCCTTTAATCTGTATGTCTTACCGAAAGTGGTGAAGAACATAATATAATCGTGGCTTGAGCAGGTGAACATTGTTTCCGCAATATCTTCTTCACGTCTTGTCATACCCTTAACGCCTCTGCCGCCTCTGTTCTGAATTGAGTAAGACTCGGTAGGCTGACGTTTGATATAACCGAGGGTGGTGAGAGTATAAACACATTCTTCTTCGGGAATGAGGGATTCAATGTCAACTTCACCGCTTATTGCAGTAATTTCTGTTCTTCTTTCGTCGGAATACTTGTCCCTGATAGCCATAGCTTCACTCTTGACGAGTTCAAGTACCTTTCTTTCGGAAGCAAGAATTTCGTTATATTCGGCAATCTTTGTCATAAGAGCGGCAAGTTCTTCTTCAATCTTGATTCTTTCAAGCCCGGTAAGTTGACCAAGACGCATCTTTACGATAGCATCAGCCTGAATTTCCGTTAAACCGAAGCGGTCAACAAGAGCCTGCTTACCCGTTGCCTGATCCTTTGAAGCACGGAGAATTGCAATAACTTCATCGATAAAGTCAAGGGCAATTTTAAGTCCTTCAAGAATATGGGCTCTTTCCTGGGCTTTACGAAGGTCATATCTTGTTCTTCTTACGATAACTTCTTCCTGATGCTTGATGTATTTATCAAGAATATCCTTGAGAGTGAGGATTTTCGGCTCACCGCCCACAAGGGCAAGAAGAATAATACCGTAGGAAATCTGAAGCTGAGTATTAGAGAAAAGCTGGTTAAGAATAACCTGGGGGTTTGCATCTCTTTTAAGGTCAATTACCATTCTCATACCTTCACGGTTTGAGTAGTCGTTGATATCGGCAATACCCTCAATTCTTTTTTCTTTAACAAGGTCGGCTATTGCTTCAATAAGTCTGCGTTTGTTGACCTGATAGGGAAGTTCCGTAACAACAATCTGGAATCTGCCGTTTTTGGTTTCGGCAATCTCCGTTCTTGCTCTTACAATGATTTTACCTCTGCCCGTTGCATAGGCGGCTCTGATACCGCTTCTGCCCATAATAATACCTGCTGTGGGGAAGTCAGGACCTTTTATAAACTGCATAAGGTCTTCAAGGTCTGCTTCGGGATTGTCGATATAATAGCACATACCGTCAATAACCTCACCGAGATTGTGAGGAGGAATGTTTGTTGCCATACCGACGGCAATACCCGTTGAGCCGTTAACAAGAATGTTAGGGAAACGTGAGGGTAAAACCGTGGGCTCTTTAAGACGGTCATCGTAGTTGGGAGCAAAGTCAACGGTTTCCTTGTCTATATCCGTGAGCATTTCCATTGAAAGTTTGCTCATTTTACTTTCAGTATAACGGTAAGCAGCAGGGGGGTCACCGTCAACAGAACCGAAGTTACCGTGACCGTCAACAAGAAGATATCTTGTTGAGAATTTCTGTGCAAGACGTACCATTGCATCGTAAACGGAAGCGTCACCGTGAGGGTGATAACTGCCAAGCACCGAACCGACGGTATCGGCACATTTACGGTATGCTTTTTCAGGATAAAGTCCGTTTTCGTGCATAGTGTAAAGAATACGGCGGTGAACAGGCTTCAGACCGTCCCTTACGTCAGGAAGTGCACGTGAAGTGATAACAGACATTGAATAGTCAAGAAACGACTTTCTCATTTCTTTGTTAAGGTCAACGTCAATTATCGTTTGATTTTCGTAAAGATTATTTTCCATACTATCACCATTTTAAAATTATTTGGTCTTTATTTTATATATCTGCTTTGATAAATCTGTCACTGAAAAGGTTTGTGATAAGATTATAAATCATCTCAATCTGTGAAATATCAAGAGCCCTTTTCGGAATGAAAATACTTGTGTTGTCTTTAAAGATAAAGGCAATGAACTTTCTGTAATCAACAACATTTGTAACTTTGTCAAAACCGAAGTGTCTTTCAAAAACACCTTTATATTTTTCTGTCGGGTTATAGATATAAACAATGTGGTCGCCGTAAAAATCAACGGTTACGGGTCTTTTCATAAGGTCGCTTTCCGACATCTTTTTCTGTGAGGAGAAAAAGATTGATTTTGCAATTTTAGGTATTGCAAGAAAAGCAATGAGAGAATAAACTGCAAGTTCATACTGTTTAAGATAAAAAGCAAAAGCCACAAGAAAAATAACAGATATTATTTTCATTGCGTCACCCTTTTCCAAGGCAAGAAGTGAAGGCAAAAAACCTCTTTTGATAACATCGTCTTTTTGAGGAATGTAGTTGACGGAAAAATATTTCATATCACACTCTCCCCTTTCAAGATGCTCTGAAATCTTTCTCCGAGTTTTTCTTTGAGAAGATTTTTAAAGGTTTCCGTTTCGCCCTTTTCAACACCGAGTTTTGAAATACATACGGGTAAACTGTTTTTATCAATAACGATATTGATGCAGTGAATACCCTCAACGGCGGTTTCAATTTCATCGTAATAATAGTTTGACCTGCTGTAAGGCGTTGAAAATTCAATGTCGTTTTCTCTTAAAATCGCCTGCTTTTTCATCAGGCTTGTATTGACCTGAATAAAAGTATTTTTTGCCTGTTTTTTAACCGTTGAAACAAGCAGCACCGTTGTTGCAACAATTTCAAATACAGTGAGAATAACGGTATTGAAGAAATAAACTTCTGCTTCACCGCCATAAAAGAGAATTGCCGTATTTACCGCAATTATAAAAACTGAAATAAGAATTGCTGCAAAAACTGTTTTTGTCTTACTGATAATTCCCGATTTTTTCTCCCATAATGTTGCACCCTCTCTGAGAGCAACGGGAGTATCTTTATAAACTATTCCGTAAGGTATCATATTTTTTTATCCTTAAATATCAAGATTCTGAACATACTTTGCATTCTTTTCGATGAAATCACGGCGAGGCTCAACTTTATCACCCATAAGAATTGAGAAAGTTTCGTCGGCTGCAATTGCATCTTCAAGAGTTACACGAAGCATAATTCTGTTTTCGGGATTCATAGTTGTTTCCCAAAGCTGTTCGGGGTCCATTTCACCAAGACCCTTATATCTCTGAATATCTGCACCGGGCATTTCGACCATCTTTCTGTCACGTTCTTCGTCAGAATAAGCATACTCGTGTCTTTTACCCTTTGAGAGTTTGTAAAGGGGAGGCTGTGCAATATATACAAATCCTCCGTCGATAAGAGGACGCATATATCTGAAGAAGAAAGTCAGAAGAAGTGTTCTGATATGAGCACCGTCAACGTCGGCATCGGCCATAATAACAACTTTGTGGTAACGGAGTTTGTTTATATCAAAGTCTTCATTGAAACCTGCGCCCAGAGCCGTAACAACGGGTAAAAGTTTTTCGTTTGTGATAACTTTGTCAGGTCTGCTTTTTTCAACGTTGAGCATTTTACCCCAAAGAGGAAGAATAGCCTGAATAGTTCTGTCCCTGCCTTCTTTAGCAGAACCGCCTGCAGAGTCACCCTCTACGATGTAAATTTCTGTTTTGGTAGGATCTTTTTCCGTACAGTCGGCAAGTTTACCGGGAAGAGAGTTGCTTTCAAGAGGAGATTTTCTTCTTGCGGCTTCTCTTGCACGTCTTGCGGCTTCTCTTGCTCTTGAAGCGTCAAGAGATTTTGAAACGATGGTTTTTGCCACGGACGGATTTTCTTCAAAGTAGTCCGTAAGTTTATTGTAAACGGTATTGCTTACAAGTTTTGTAATTTCCGTGTTACCGAGTTTACCCTTTGTCTGTCCTTCAAACTGTGCTTCCGTTAGTTTAACGGAAATAACTGCAACAAGACCTTCACGGCAGTCTTCGCCCGTCAGTTTTGTATCGGCATCTTTAATGAAGCCGTATTTTTTCCCGTACTCATTGAAAACTCTTGTAAGAGCAGTTTTGAAACCTGTTTCGTGGGTACCGCCGTCAACGGTATTAACGTTATTGGCATAGGAGAAAATTCTCTCTTTATAGCCGTCGTTATACATAAGTGCAATTTCGGCACTTCTGTCACCTTCAACAGATGAGAAGTGAATAACCTTGTCATGTACTGGCGTAAGACCGTAAGTTTCGCCGATATGTTCAACGAAAGAACCGATACCGCCCTCATAGCAGAAATAGTCTTCAACAACGTTTTCGACATCTCTTTTATCTGTGAGAGTTATTGCAAGACCTGCGTTAAGGAAAGCGGACTCACGAAGATGATTTTTAAGAGTTTCATAATCGTAAACCGTTGTTTCCTGGAAAATCTGTGCGTCGGGTTTGAAACGGATAAAAGTACCCGTTTCATTTGTGTCACCGATAACGGTAAGGTCTGTTTTGATATTACCTCTTTCAAATCTCTGATGATGAATGTGACCGTTCTGTGAAACTTCAACTTCCATCCATTCGGAAAGAGCATTAACAACAGACGAACCGACACCGTGCAGACCGCCTGAAACTTTGTAACCGCTTCCGCCGAACTTACCGCCTGCGTGAAGTACGGTGAGAACAACGGTAACTGCGGGAAGACCCTGCTGTTCATTGATGCCGACGGGAATACCACGTCCGTTATCTCTTACGGTTATAACGTCATCGGGGAGAATTTCAACCTCAATATGAGTACAGTAACCGGCAAGGGATTCGTCAATTGAGTTATCTACGATTTCGTACACAAGATGATGAAGACCTCTGGGACCCGTTGAACCGATATACATACCGGGACGCTTTCTTACAGCTTCAAGACCTTCAAGAACCTGAATCGCATCGGCATTATACTCCTCTGTTACAAGGGTATCCATTGTTTCGATGATTTCATCCTGTTTAATTTCCTGATTTTCAGCAGTAGCCGTGATTTCGTTTTCACTCATGGCTAATACCTCCGTTTCATTATTTTACGTTTATGTTAATTTCTTTATATGTTAAAGCGTCCCCAAAGGAACACCGTTTTTTAATACTTTAATTCCTGAGTTCTCTTATTAAGAGTTGAAGTGGAAATCTGTGAAAGATAAACGGTATTTTTTTCTTTTTCGTTTGAACAAACGATGAAAGATTTGGGAAGTTCAAAGGAAACAACCTTTACTCTGCCCTCTTTTTCCGCAAGGGAAAGATAGTTTCTCGTGTTTTTTGAAACCGTAGTGTTGTCAAGGTCAAAAATACCGATAATTTCATCGTGAGTTATAACCGTACTTTGTCCTAAATGAAGATACATAAATTTGATTACCTTTCTTTACAGACTCCGTTTTTCATTTCAAATTTTTTGCCGTACTTCAGATTTTTCACTGCCGTAGGGTCACAGCAGGTGATAAATACCTGCCAATCTTTTATATGGTTTAAAATATAGTTCTGTCTGCCCACATCAAGTTCACTCATAACATCATCAAGAAGTGCAACGGGTTGTTCGGAAGAAAAATTCTTTATAACCGCCGCTTCACCGAGTTTAAGAGCAAGAGCCGCTGAACGCTGCTGACCCTGGGAGCCGTAATTTCTTGCAGGAAGACCGTCAATTTTAATCATAAGGTCATCTCTGTGGGGACCTACAGAAGTAAAACCTGTTATAAGGTCGTTTTTTCTTGAAAGATATAATTGATTTTTCATATTTTCATATAATTCCTGCTTACTGTTACCGACAACAAGAGTTTGCTGATTATATAAAA
Source organism: uncultured Faecalibacterium sp. (assembly GCA_964397395.1). Lineage (GTDB taxonomy): Bacteria > Bacillota > Clostridia > Oscillospirales > Acutalibacteraceae > UBA6857. The sequence continues at coordinate 10,906 of CAYNIN010000019.1, read as the reverse complement.
TATCAAGTTTTTCCCTGCCCGAAGAAAGTCCGTCATAAATTTCGTCGGTATAAAGACTGAGTTTATTTATATAGCCCAGCCTTTGCCTTATAATTTCCGAAGCAAAGAAAGCGATTCTGTCTTCCCATATATCAAGTGTATCGTAAAGTTCCGAATGAAGTGCAATATCTTTCAGAAGAATATTTCTCTGCGCCACCGCTTTGTTATACTGTGAAAGAGTAACTCCGTATTTCGGTTTTAACTGACTTATTGCAATATCGAGAAAACGACGTCTGTCATAAGGTCCGTCTTTTACAAGAGAAAGATGAACGGGAGAAAATATAACCGCAAGAAATTCGCCCATTATCTGACTTGAACTTTTCATTTTAACTCCGCCGAGCATATACTTTCTGCCTTCGCCGATTTCAAGATAAGCATTTTGCTCTCTGTCAAAGGCGAAAAAATCCATATTAAGAAGGGCTTTGGGACTGTTAAAATTAACAAGTTCACTGTCTTTTGAACTTCTGAAAGAACGGCAACCCGTAAAAAGCCATATACTTTCAAGCAGATTTGTTTTCCCCTGGGCATTTTCGCCGTAAATTATATTTACAGCGTCGCAGGGTTCAATAGTTGTTCTTTCGATATTTCTGAAATTTTTAACCTCAAGATGTGTTACGTTCATTTAATACTCCGAAAAATCAGTTTGTTATCTTATAAAGCACCTTTTCAAACTCAAAAGTATCACCGCAGACAAGTTTCTTCCCTCTTGCCGTGCATACTTCACCGTTAACTTTAACAAGTTCATCCTGAATAACCATTTTTGCCTGACCGCCCGTTGAAACGGCATCACTTAATTTAAGAGCAGCATCAAGGCGGATATTTTCCGTCGTTATTTTAACTTCTCTTTCTTCTCTTTTTTTTACGCTTACTTTAATTTTCATAAAATCAACACCTTTTATATTCTTACGGGAAGAACAAGGAAGAAGAATTCTTCACCCTCAAGAGGTTTAAAGATGATAGGCTGATTAGATGAGCCCATTTCAATTCTTATTTCTTCTTTATCACATACTTTAAGGGCATCAAGCACAAATCTGTTATTAAAGCCGATTTCAAGATTGTTACCTTCAATTTCTGCGGCAATTTTGTCACTTGCAGTACCGATTGCGGTAACAGACGAGAATTTCATCACACCGTTTTCAATGCTGCAACGAACAGGACTTGATTTATCCGTAATAATGAGAGATGTTCTTTCGATACATTCGATAAGTCTTCTTGTATTAACTTTAATCTGTGTTGAAGAAGTCAAAGGGATAGCGGCCTTATAGTTAATGAAATTACCTTCAAGAAGTCTTGAAATAATTTCATAGTTTTCAAATTTGAAGATAATGTGTCTGTCACCGACAAGAATTTCAATTTCACTTTCTTCATCACCTGAAAGTTTTGAAATTTCATTAAGTGTTTTTGCCGGTACGACAAACTCGAGCATATTTTCTTCAAGCTGATAGTTTATATTTTCACGTCTTATTGCAAGTCTTGCACCGTCAACGGCAACAAGAACTATTCTGCCGTCACCTATTTCAAACTTAACGCCGGTATGAACGGGATTTCTTTCTCCGACGGAAACGGAAAAAATAGTTTTTCTTATCATATCTTTAAGCACGTTAAGATTAACGGAAATAGGTGAAAACTTTGTAAGAGCAGGAAGTTCGGGATATTCGTCAGCAGAAGTACCGATAAGTGAATATTCGGCTTCACCGCTTTTAATTTTACAGATATTTCTTTCATCGCATTCAATTGAAACAGTTTCATCAGGTACCATTCTTAAAATGTCGCAAAGATTTTTTGCGGCAAGAACAACTTTACCTTCCGAATAAACTTCTGCATCGTTTACTATCTTTGAGCCGACTTCAAGATCATAACCCGTAAGACGCACTTTACCGTTTTCTGCTTCAATTAAAATACCTTCAAGAGCAGGAATGGTTGATTTATTTGAAACCGTTCTTTGTACGTTCATACATGCTTTACCGAAGTCTGCACTGTCACAAACAATTTTCATTGTCAAAACTCCTTTTTATTAAAAATCAAAAAAATTCAAAAAATAATATAATATATAAATAGTAGTAGTAGTAGTGTCTGCGGAAAATGAGGAAAAACAGTTTTTTCCTTTATTTCAAGCACCTTTAAGGCTATTTTCTTTTGTTAAAAGTGATGTTGAATTGTTTTTTGTTTTTAACAAGAGAAAAATCACTGTGTTAAAGATGTGGAAAAAAATGTGTTGAAAGTTAAAAACTATGTTAAAAACTTTAAAGGTGTGTGAAAGGGTTTAAGAGGCAAACCTTGTACGATTTCCGTCATTTTCTAACTTTCGTTGATATTTTTAATAATGTCATCAACGGTGGCTTTAAGTTTGATGTCTTTTTTAAGTTTTGATTCAATTTCTCTGAGAGCATAGATAATCGTTGAGTGATGTTTGTTACCGAACTCCTCACCAATTGCTTTAAGGGAAAGATTGCCAACCTGATGAACTATATAGATTGCAATTTGTCTTGCCTGAGAAATATTTGAACTTCTCTTTTCCGAGCGTATATCTGCGGCGGAAACATTCATTGTACGTGCAACTTCTTCAATAATATTGTCAACGGTAACGGGGAGAGGCTGATTATCGCTGATAATATCGCTTATTGCTCTTTTTGCCGTTGCAATATTGGGTTTTATACCTTCAACATCCTGGTATGCCTTGATTTTTTTAACGGCACCTTCAAGTTGACGGACATTCTTTTTGATGTTTTCTGCGATAAACTTGATTACTTCATCATTCAGGTCAACACCGAGAGAATCAGACTTGTTTTTTACAATTGCCATTCTCGTTTCTATCGTGGGTGACTGAATGTCGGCAATAAGACCCATTTCAAATCTTGTGCGGAGTCTTTCTTCAAGAGTCATCATTTCTTTCGGCGGACGGTCAGAGGTCAGAACTATCTGACTTCCGTTATTGTTAAGGGCATTGAAAGTATGGAAAAATTCTTCCTGAGTGGTTTCACCCTTTGCAATAAACTGAATATCGTCAACGAGAAGAATGTCACAACTTCTGTATTTATCATGGAAGTCGTGGGTATTGCGTTTACCGATATAGTAAATAAGTTCGTTGGTAAAGTGTTCACCGCTTGTGTAAATAATTTTTGCATCGGGATTTTTTTCTTTAATCTCATTCATAATTGCCAGAAGCAGATGGGTTTTACCAAGACCTGAATGTCCGTATATGAACAGGGGATTATAGGCTTTACCCGGGTTTGCCGCAACATTGACGGCGGCAGCGTGGGCAAATCTGTTTGAAGGACCGATGATGAAATTATCAAAAGTGTAATCGTACTCATTTACAGAGGTATTTTCTTCGGGACTGCCGCTTTGAACTTTTTCTGTTGTGGGAACAGAAAATTCAACGGTAACGGGGAAGCCGAGTATATCTTCAAAAGTGGATTTTATTATACCTGAAAATTTATCGCTTATAATTTTTCTTTTAAAATCCGTTTCAATGGAAAGATAAACGGTATCGTTTTTGAAACTTACAAATTTAAGCGGAGAAATCCAAACGTTGAAGGCAACTTCAGTTACCGAATTTTTCAGTTGTTCAAGAACTAACTGCCATATTTCTTCAAAAGAATCCATAATTTTACCTCCTGAGTTTTTAAAAATTTAAATCATATTTTCTCTTTAACACTTGATTTAATTAAAAGATATATATAATATATAAATATATATATAAATTAAATAATACAAAAGATTATAATACCATACCTTAATATAATAACATATTTTATAATTGCTTTCAAGTATTTTGCTGAAAAATATTCGTATAAAAGGGTAAAAAAGAGGATTTTAAGAAAAGAAGGGAAAAAGACAGTGAATGTAAAAAAGTGGGAAAATGATATAATTTTGGAAAATATAGAGTGTCTTGATATGGAAAACAGTCTGTTCTGCGGTCAGGCATTCCGTTGGAGAAAAAATGAAGACGGCTCTTTTCACGGAACAGTCAAAGGAAAAAGTACAGATATTCTTCAGCAGGAAAACAGAATAATTTTCAAAAATACCACGGAAGAAGATTTCGAAAATATCTGGAAAAATTACTTTGACATTTGTACCGATTACGCTTCAATATGTAAAAAATTTGACAGCGACGAAAATCTCAAAAAAGCAAAAGAGAAATACTACGGTATAAGAATTTTGCATCAGGAGCCTTGGGAAGCCCTTTGTTCTTTCATCATTTCCCAAAACAACAATATACCGAGAATTTCTCTTATAATTCAAAGACTCTGTGAAAATTTCGGTGAAAAAATCGGTGAAAATGACTACTCATTTCCCTCTTATGAAAAACTGAAAGGAGTCACTGTAGAAGACCTTGCACCTCTTAAAGCAGGTTTTCGAGCAAAGTATATCTGCGATGCGGCAGAAAAACTTTGCAGTGGTGAAATTTCACTTTTTGATATTTATGAAATGCCTATTGAAGATGCACGTCGGGAACTAATGAAAATCAAGGGAGTCGGCGCAAAAGTTGCCGAATGTACTTTGCTTTACGGCTTCGGAAGAAAAGAGGCTTTTCCCGTTGACGTGTGGGTAAAAAGAATAATGGAAGAACTTTATCCCGAGGGTCTTCCCGAATGTACGAAAGGCGTTGAGGGTATTGCTCAGCAGTACCTTTTCCATTGGAGAAGGAATTTAAAGGAGAACTGACGATGACGAAAAAAGAAAGAATGAAAAAATGTGTTGAGGCTCTTGAAAAGGAGTATCCCGAGGCTTTATGTTCCCTTAATGCCTCAAATCCCCTTGAACTTCTTATTGCAACAAGGCTTTCGGCACAGTGTACCGATGCGAGAGTAAACATAGTCACTCCTGCTCTTTTTGAAAAATATCCCACTCTGGAAGATTACTGCAATGCCGAAACAGAAGACATTGAAAATATTATACGTTCCTGCGGATTTTACAAAACGAAGGCAAAGGATATAAAAGAACTTTCAATAAAAATAAGAGATGATTTAGGCGGTGAAGTTCCCGATTCCATCGAGAAACTTACCACACTTCCCGGGGTAGGAAGAAAGACGGCAAATCTCATAATGGGCGATATCTATAAACAGCCCGCAATTGTGGCAGATACTCACCTTATCAGAATTACAAATCTGCTCGGTCTGGTAAGCACAAAAGACCCGAAAAAAGTGGAACTTGAACTTAAAAAAATCATCGACCCCGAAAAGAGTAATGACTTTTGCCACCGATGTGTTCTTCACGGCAGAGCAGTGTGTATTGCAAGAAGACCAAAGTGCGATATATGCTGTATGAAAGATTACTGTAAGTTTGTTAAAAAGTAAACATTTTGTAAAGAAATAGACAAAAAAATACAATTTAGAATAAAGTGTCACAATTCGGACATTAAGATAAATTTTATACATTGACACCAATTTTTCCTTCATATATAATCACTCTCATAGTGTTTTATGAAGGAGAATATTTTTATGGCAAAACCCAGAATACCTTATGATAATTACCTAATTAAGCCTGAAAATCAGTCATGTTACGAATATCTTCTTGAAAGTTATAAAAGAGTTTCAAAAGATATAGGTGATGATTACACCGCCTTTGTAACTCCCGTTGCAAATGTTGAAACGGAAACATCAATTAAAAGACTTCTCAGTGATGTTGAAAAATTTGCTTCCTATATTGATTCAAAAGGTATAAAAAAAGGCGACGTTGTCACCGCATTTCTTCCCACCTGCGGACATGCTTTCATCGCTTTTTACGCACTTATAAAAATAGGTGTAATTGCAAATTTCGTTCACCCTATGACTCCCCCTAACCAACTTGAAAAAATTATGAATCACACAAAAAGTAAAGGCGTGATTATGCTTGACCTTTTTGCAGGTGCATTCAGCAGTGTGATTGAAAATCACCTTTCAATTATCTGCTCCGTTTCGGATTTCTGCGACGGTATTGCTTATCAGTATGCAAAGGGCAATGAAATGCAGAATGCCCACGTACCCGAACACGAAAATGTCGTTCGCTATACGGATATTATAAATATGAATCTTTCTCCCGTTCCTACTGTTGAAAATCCGGGCAAAGCAGATGCAATTTATCTTCACGGTGGCGGAACAACGGGTAAGAGTAAGACGATTATTCATTCAAGTTATTCCTTCAACAGCCTCGCTTATGCTATGTACGCTCTTGATCCCGACCACGATACCGCAAAGGCATATTCGCTTTGTGTTCTCCCCTGCTTCCACGCATACGGTCTGGGCGTTTCAATGCACTATGCTCTTTGTAATGCATATAAGCCCATTATGATTTCAAAGTTTGATGCCCGTCAGGCAAACGAACTTGTAAGAAAATATCAGGTTGAGCAGATTCTCGGTGTTCCCAAGACATTCCAGAAAATGATTGAAGAAGATAACTTTGCAAGTGAAGGTATAAAAAATCTTAAACTCCTCTCCGTCGGCGGTGACTATGTAAGTGACGAGTTCATAAACTACTTTAATACAAAAATCGCTGCTCTGGGTTCATGCGGAAAACTTGCAAGAGGTTACGGTCTTACGGAAATGTGTGCCGTATGTACTTCAAACTCGGGTATTGAGGATAAAAAAAGTTCAACGGTAGGCAGACCCATTCCCGGAACGCATATTGAAATTTGGGATGATGACTGTAACCGTCTTCCCGTCGGTTGTGTCGGCGAAATCGTTGCAACGGGCGAAACAATGATGAACAGATATCTTCCCGATGACGTTGTTCAGGAAACGGGTATTTATACCGATGAAAACGGCAAAAACTGGATAAGAACGGGAGATATCGGTTACATAGATGCAGACGGTCACCTTGTATTCACAAGCCGTAAAAAGCGTATTATCATCATTTCGGGTTATAACATCTATCCTGCAACAATTGAAGAAAAGATCAATACCCTTGATTATATCAATGAATGCTGCGCCTGTCAGGGTTATGATGAAAGCGGTGCACCTTATGTTAAACTTGTAGTTTCTCTTAAAGATGCAAATGCAGATCAGGAAGAAGTTAAGGAAAAACTGATGAAATACTGCAAGGAAAATCTTCAAAGTATTTCGGTTCCCAGAAGAATTTTCATTATGGATCTTCTTCCCAGAACAAAAATGGAAAAAATCGACTTTATGAAACTTTCCGATTTTGTTCCCCATACAAATGTTAACTGATATATATGATAAAGAAAGGGATATGCCGAGGCGTATCCCTTGAGTTTTCTTGTAATTATATTTTTTTTCGCATATAGTTAGGTTTATATTCAACATATCCGTGTTTAGGATAAAACTGCCATGATTCAAAGAAATGTTTTTTATCACCGAGATGAACAATGATTGTCTTTTTTCCTGTTGTTTTCAGATATTCTTCAGCAGTTTTCAGTAATGCAGTTCCAATGCTCTGATGTTTCTTATTATACTTTACAAACAATCTGTGAAGAATAACATCATCGCTGTTTTCTACGGAACTGTAACCGACACTTCCTATAACTCTGTCGTTATCATCAAGTGCAACCCAAAAATAATCACCTTTATCAAAATAATTCTTTTTTATATCAAGCAAATCTTCATTAAGTCCCGGAACTCTGCCGAGTGCATTTTTTGCTTCAAGAATCATAAATATAAGGTCGTCACGGTATTTTTCTTCAAATTTGATAATTCGCATTTTCATTCACCTCAAATTTTTCAGATATTCATCTGCTTCTTCTCTCGACTTAAAAATTATCACTTGCTTTTCTGATTTATATTTATCAATAAGTTCATAAATATAAGGCAAAGTTGTTTCGGAAAATTCTTCAATAAAAGTCTTGAATTCGGGGTCCAGCTCTGTTTCTATCCAAGGTAAATCGTATCTGCCTTTGCCGATTCGTTCTGTTGCACCCTGCCGACAGATTTCCGTAGGCAAATCAAAGAGAAAAACTGTGTCGCACTGTTTCATTCGCATTTCAATTGTTCTCTTATAATTTCCGTCAATTATCCACTCAGGTGTGGCAAAAATCTCTTTTATTTTTTCGTCAAATTCTTCCCTCGGAATATGGGTTTTATCGGGCTTATGCCAGATTGCATCAAGATAATACAGGGGTAAGCCCGTTGCTTTATTCAGTTTTTCTGCAAAGGTTGTTTTGCCTGAACCCGGGCAACCTATGATGATAACTTTTTTCATTATAAACTTCTCACTCCAATAAATCCTCGGTCCTGCAGCCTAAAACATTAGCCAGTGATTTAAGATTATTATACTGTGCTTTGTATATATCGGCTTTTCTTTGCTCGTACAGCTGTACGGAACGAATGGAAATGTCAGCTTTTTTGGCAAGCTGAGATTGTGAAAGACCCTTTGCTTTCCGAAGTATTGCAAGATTGGTTTCACTTTCTTTTTGCATTATTTCATCAAATACATTCACAGACTTACTTGGGTCTGCTTCGTGTAATACATCGTATAAACAGTATAAGGTTTCATAAGAAATTTTTTTAAAAATGACAGAAAAGGCTTTGCCCGTATACCACTGATAATAAGCCAATATCCAGCCAATCCAATATTCAGGCGGGTAATCGATGTACGGTATATCAGCATTTCCCTTTGCCCTTTTTCCGCATTTATCAAAAACGAAATCTGCAAGCTCTATACCCGACATTCCCGAAATATATCTCACGTTTCCTTTGCCGAATTCTTCCGCAACTCCGCTTGCGACAAACAAATTGAGAAATTCCTGACCGCCGACCTTACATAAAAGAGTCGCATATTCCACGGCACCGCCGAGAGTATCCATAGCATCGTCAAGGTAAATTTCATCGTAAGCGTGGGTCATTATTTTTCACCTGCCCTGTCAGAATGTCACGGACAAACAAATCATCGGGTTTTATTGTGAAATCTGCACCGTGATTATTAAGGTATGCTTTTTTTGCTCTTTTTTCTCTGTCCATTCGTTTAGCATTGTATATACTGCCGTCGGATATTTCGTATTCGATAAATTTAATCTTTTCAAAGGCTTTAGGTGACATCAGAACTATTTGTTCGCCGAGTTCACCCAACTTCATTGCATTGGATAACTGACTTACAGAAATGACATTGTTTAAAAAATCCCTTGCATAAGAAAAATATGAATCGTCGGCACGGTAACCCCATATAACATCATACTCTGAAGTATCGGGTAAAAACTCTTCTAAAATATATTTACTTGCTTGACGTGAAATTGGGGAACGTTTCTGAAATATTCGGTTATTAAGAAGAAGAGCAATCCAGTTAAGTATATTATATTCATCTTTGTTCAGATAGAGCACCTTTAAATCCGATATATCAAATTCATATTTATTGGCAAAGCCGTCTTTTACGGTGGGACAAGCCCATTCTTTAGCAAGTTCTTCACTTTCCGTACAATAAAAACCTCTGCCGTAATCATTTTTATCAGAGCCGAAACCGTAAATCGGCACTTCAATTATTTCAGATGAACCGTGATATAAAATCATAGTTTTGTACCCTCTCTTTTTTAAAAAACTATATCATTCTATTGACACAACAATAGTATATCATTTTATTGATATAATTGCAACAGATTTACAGATAAAATATAATATAAAAAAACCGAAGGGAAACAACTTCTTTTACGAAGTTTCTCCCTTTGGTACTTTCATTTAAACATTTTTGCTTTTATCAAGCATTTTTAATCTTTTAACTTCGGCTCTTTCGGCAAGGTACTGCTCACGCAGTTTGTGTCGGTTTTTACCGCCGATAATACCAACCCGTCGGAATGCCTCAATAAACATTGCAAGCAAGGCACCGCCGGTGCCAAGCATCAGATCCACCATCGTGTCAGTAAGACCGAAAGAATTTGCTTTCTGCCCATGCTGCATAACAAAGCCGTAAAGGCGGTCCATTGTAAATTCATAATATTCCCAGGCTACAATTATACCTATGGCAAAACCAAGAGAAAAAAGGGCTTTGACAGAGATTTTGGCAGGTGTCTTTTCCCCCTGCATAATTTCGCAGAGAACGAAACCTCCCGTGCAGGCAAGATAACCTGCAAAAATGTGCTCGGGTATATCAATATGTTCAAAGGACGTTCTTGTGTTAAGGGTTGTACCGATAACACAGCCAAAGCAGATATAAATATTGAGAATGGTCTGCAGATAGGCAGGCATCTTTGTTATGAAAGATTTACCGCCGAAAAGTTGAAACATATCCCAAAGGTGAGTGAAAATAATTGCAAAGGTAGCCTGAATAAACTCCGAGGTGTAGCCGTGAAGCATACCCCAGACTCCCCATATAAAAAGGAGTCCTCTGCATACCCACCAGGTTATTTCCGTACTTTTTGAAAGGGGTGTAATTCTGTTGAGTTTCATTTAACTGAAATTATGCCTTGTCTGCACAACCGAGAACGGTTTCAATCTTATGTGAAACAACACCTTCGATAGCATCTCTTGCAGGTGTGAGGTACTGTCTGGGGTCGAAGTGCTTGGGGTTTTCTGAGAAGTGCTTACGAACAGCAGCAGTCATAGCGATACGGATGTCGGAGTCAACATTGATTTTGCAAACTGCCATTGATGCTGCTTCACGGAGCATTTCTTCGGGAATACCGATAGCGTCGGGCATTTCACCGCCGTAGTTGTTGATAGTCTTAACATCTTCCTGGTTAACTGATGAAGCACCGTGAAGAACGATGGGGAAACCGGGAAGTTTTTCTTCAACTGCTTTGAGAATATCAAAACGGAGCTGAGGTTTCTGACCGGGCTTGAACTTGTATGCACCGTGACTTGTGCCGATAGCAATAGCAAGTGAGTCAACGCCTGTTCTTGTAACAAAATCGTAAACCTGGTCGGGATCTGTGAAGTTAGCGTCTTCTTCGCTTACATTAACGTCGTCTTCGATACCTGCAAGCTGACCGAGTTCGCCTTCAACA
>CAYNIN010000018.1:0-25494 GCA_964397395.1 uncultured Faecalibacterium sp. | reverse complement strand
GCATTGCTTATCCTTTTATCTCCGCTGTGCTGCTGATCGTTGCGTTGGTTCCTACGGCACTGCTTTTGATCAAGCCCGTCTACTCCGACAATACTACATTTAAGTTCTGGTACGAACTGATCGCACTGATCTTCCACTTTACCTGTGCCATCGTGATGATCGCAAAGTATTGGAAGAAGATGTCTCCTGTAAATCTCAAAAAGGATGGCATTGTGATCTTTGCTATCCCTGCGCTTTTGCATCTGTACGACATCATTGTCGGCTTCGGTCTTGGTATTGAAAAGAGTTATATTCCTGTTGTGGTCTTCACGGCAATCCATATGGTATATCTGTTCTTTGTCTACCGCAAATCCAAAAAAGCCGCTTCAGGTTTGGCGAAGTGAGAAGGGAAAATTGAATTTATCATTAACCGTCGGCAATAAAAGTCGATAAGATGATGGTGAAAATTTTGTTAAGCATTAAAGTGTCGCAAGCGGTTTGTTCGCTTGCGACATTTTGTAATCAATCAGCAAATGAGTGTCAATTTCAAATAATGGGGCATCATAATAGTCCGTATCGCTATAAGTAAATCCGAACCGCCGAAATGCAACAGCCTTGCATATTCAATATATTTTTGCTATAATTATTCAGTGACAAATAAGAATTTGTCGGGTTTAACTTTCTGCATTGCGGAAAGCGTAAACAAATAATATTTTAGGAGAACATAGGAATGAAGGTTTTGTTGATAAACGGAAGCCCACGTGAAAACGGAGAAACATATCAGGCTCTTGGGGTCATTGAAAAGGTCTTGCAAAACAATGGCGTTGAAAGTGAGTACTTTCAACTTGGGAAGGATGCAGTGCGTGGTTGTATCCACTGCGGCGGATGCAAAAACACCTACAGATGTGCATTTAACGATGACGCGTGTAACGCTTTGATTGATAAAATCGTTGAGGCGGATGGCGTGATTATCGGAACACCTGTATATTTTGCAGGTGCAAACGGAGCATTGTGTGCCTTGCTTGACCGTGTCTTTTATGCAGGTGCTTGTCACGGAAGACTTTTCGCAGGGAAGCCCTCTGCGGCGGTGGCTACCTGTTGGCGCTCGGGGGCAAGTGCCACCCTCGACAGGCTCAACAAATACTTTACCTATTCAGAAATGCCCGTTGTCAGCAGTTCTTATTGGAACATCAAGCACGAAGGCGAGGATCGCTTCGGTGAAAAAACGCTGCAGAAACTTGCCGTGAATATGGCAAAGATGCTCGGGTGAATCTGAGGTAACAACGGAACCGAAAAAAATGCTATAATCGGTTTAGGGACATAATCTGATATATTTAAATTTTAACGGGGTGAATGTTATGAATCCAATTATAATTGACGAAGAAAAGTGCATCGGTTGCGGGCTGTGTGTGAATGACTGTCCGAACGTACATCTTTACCTTGAAAACAACAAAGCGAAAGCGGTAGAAGGCGGCTGTATAGAATGCGGTCACTGCTTTGCCGTCTGTCCGATGAATGCGGTCAAAATAGCAGGCTGTGACTGTGCTGACGAGCCCGTTACTCCCATGACCGAGTTTGACAGCGATAAACTTTTATCTGCCATGAAAAGCAGAAGATCCATTCGTCACTTTACGGCACAGTCCGTTGAAGAGGAAAAACTGCAAAAAATATTGGAAGCAGGGCGCTACTGTCCAACGGGAGGAAATGCACAGAACGTTGCGTTTACTATATTGGGCAGCAAGCAAAGTCAAGCAGAAGCACTTTGTGTAAAACTGTTCCGAGAGGGCAAAAAACTCGGTTCGCCTTTTGTAGACTTGCTTAAAAGGATAGAAATCTCCGATGATTTCTTTTTTAAGGGTGCACCGTTGGTGGTTGTGGTTTCAAGCAAGAGCAGCATCAACGCCGGACTCGCAAGTTCCTATATGGAACTTATGGCTTATAATCTTGGGTTGGGAGTGCTTTACAGCGGATTTTTCGTGATATGCACGAAATTGAGCAAAAAACTCAAAAAGATGCTGCAACTTCCCAAAGGTCATGAAGTTGTTTCCTGCCTGGTTATCGGATACCCTGACGTAAAGTATCAGCGTATCGTGCCACGAAAGGAACCGCAGGTTAAAACATTATAAGTCAAAGCCATTTATCATTTCCGCTTTTTTAAAACAACAACTCCCCGATGGCTCGGGGAGTTGTTTTATAATCGTTTTTCTGTCAGTTTTTCTTGAACTGCTTTTTCATTCTCTGCTCTTTTGAAAGAATGGTTTTGCGGAGTCTGAGGGAAGTGGGCGTTACTTCGAGCAGTTCGTCGTCCTTGATAAATTCCATACACTGTTCAAGGGAAAGGGTTGTTGGAGGAACAAGGCGAAGGGCATCGTCGGAGCCTGAAGCACGGGTGTTTGTGAGCTGCTTTTTCTTGCAGACATTGCAGACAACGTCTTCGTTCTTTGCACATTCACCAACGATCATACCTTCGTAAACGGGTACGCCGGGGCCGATGAAAAGTCTGCCTCTGTCCTGGGTGTTGAACAGACCGTAGCCCGTACTTTCACCTGTTTCGTGAACAACGATTGAGCCTCTTTCTCTTGTCTGTATGTCACCCTTGTAGGCCTCGTAACCTGCAAAAAGTTGATTCATAATACCGTTGCCGTTGGTATCGGTCATAAACTCGCTTCTGTAACCGATAAGACCTCTTGAGGGTATGCGGAACTCAAGATGGGTAGAGCCGCCGTCACGGGCACCCATATTTTCAAGTTCAGCCTTTCTTGAGCCGAGTTTTTCAATAACTGCACCCACATACTGCTCGGGTACTTCAACAATAAGAAGTTCCATAGGCTCAAGAACAACACCGTTTTCTTCCTTAAGAATTACTTTAGGACGTGATACCTGGAATTCGTAACCCTGGCGGCGCATTGTTTCAATGAGAATTGAAAGGTGAAGTTCGCCTCTGCCGCTGACCTTGAAAGAGTCGGTGGAGTCGGTTTCTTCAACACGCATTGAAACGTTGGTTTCAACTTCTTTGAAAAGTCGGTCACGGATATTTCTCGTTGTAACAAACTTGCCTTCTTTACCTGCAAAGGGGGAGTTGTTAACGATAAAGTTCATTGAAATGGTAGGCTCGTCAATCTTTACAAAGGGCAGGGGCTCAACGTGTTCGGGGTCGCAGGCGGTTTCGCCGATGTTGATTTCCGCAATACCCGATACGCAGATAAGGTCACCTAAAGTTGCCGACTGTACTTCAGTTCTTTTAAGACCCTCAAACTGATAAAGTTTTGAAATACGCACGTTTTTTCTTTCTCCGTCGTTGTTGCAGAGAACAACCTGCTGACCTTGCTTGACAGAGCCTCTTTCAACTCTGCCGATACCGATTCTGCCTATATAGTCGTCATAGTCAATGGAGGAGAAAAGAATCTGCGTAGGACCGTTTATGTCGCCTTCGGGAGCATCAATATTTTCGAGTATGGCATCAAGAAGGGGACGCATATCACCCTCTCTGACACTGCTGTCAAGGGAAGCATAGCCGTCCCTTGCGGAAGCGTAGACAACGGGAAATTCAAGTTGGTCTTCGTCGGCACCGAGTTCAATGAAAAGGTCAAGGACTTCGTCGATAACCTCGGCAGGTCTTGCACCGGGTCTGTCGATTTTGTTTACAACAACGAGAACTTTTTTCTTAAGACCGAGAGCCTTTTTCAGAACAAATCTCGTCTGGGGCATACAACCCTCAAAGGCGTCAACAAGAAGAAGCACGCCGTCTACCATCATAAGAATGCGTTCAACTTCACCGCCGAAGTCTGCGTGACCCGGGGTGTCAACGATGTTGACTTTAACGCCGTTATAGTGTATTGAAGTGTTTTTTGAAAGAATGGTGATGCCTCTTTCTCTTTCAAGGTCGTTTGAGTCCATAACTCTGTCTGCTACCTGCTCGTTTACTCTGAAAGTACCGCTTTGTTTGAGCATTTCGTCAACGAGGGTAGTTTTACCGTGGTCAACGTGAGCGATAATGGCAACATTTCTTATTTCGTTTCTGATATCCATTGTTTCACCTGATTTTAATAGTATTTAACCTATGTATTTTAACACGGATTTTTATAATTGGCAAGATGAATTTAAATATATACTGCCTACTTTTGCCAAAAAATGACATATAGAGATAATTTTTATTAAAATTCAATTTTCTATTGATATTTTAATGAAGAATATAATATAATACAAAGTGACAATAATGTTTCCTGAAAGACTGATACGGTGAGGTGATACTATGGCCGGAAACGTAATTTTTATGCCCGATATTGAATATAAGTCCTGGGTTAACGGTAACAAGGATTTGCTCGATGAAATTATTAAAACGGGTAAGGTTTCAACTCTCTGGCTGGGCAAGGGCAATAATAAAAAGTTTCTTGTACGGTATTTTCAGGAGTGCGGATACACAATTTCCATAGACGATTAAGGTGACGAAAATGAAGAAGAATATTAAAAATGCTCTTGAAAAAAGCAAGGATATTGAGATAACTTTGCCGAAGGAATTGGGCAAAGTGAAAAAGTTAATAAAAGCAGGCACCGCTCTGGCGATTACGGCTATGACGGTTTACACTCTTGTGCCCAAAAGCGAAAAAATCAAGGGGATTTCGGAAACAGGATTTATCACAAAAGGTAAGTAATTAAAAGCCGTAAGAGTCAATCTTGCGGCTATAATTCTTTGTATATATTATGAGGGCATAAAGGTGTGTTTTATGCGGAAAAGAAAAGGAGGAAAGAAAATGAACGAAGTTATTGAAAGTCTTTTTAACAGAAAATCCGTGCGTCAGTACGAAGACAGACCCATAAGTGATGAAGATAAAAAAATAATTTTTGATGCGGCTTTACAGGCTCCGTCGGCGGGGAATATGACGCTTTATTCCGTTATTGACGTTACGGACAAGAAACTCAAGGAAACCCTTGCTGTCACCTGCGACAATCAGCCTTTTATTGCTACTGCACCTCTTGTGCTGGTTTTCTGTGCCGACTATCACCGCTGGTATGAAGCCTTCAAAGACTGTGCAGGGGAAGACGTGTGCAAACCCTCTTACGGTGATTTTCTTCTTGCGGTGGCAGATGCACTCATTGCGGCACAAAACTGTGTTGTAGCCGCCGAAAGCCTTGGCATCGGCTCCTGCTATATCGGCGACATTACGGAAAACTACGAAACTCACAAGGAACTTTTAGGTCTGCCCAAACACGTTGCTCCTGCGGCAATGCTCTGTTTCGGTTATCCCACGGAAAGTCAGAAGGTAAGACAGAAGCCTACTCGTTTTAAGGCAGAAGATATCTTTTTTGAAAATACCTACGATGAAAAGAAGGCAAATAATATGAAAGAAATGCTTTGTGAAAAGCAGAATCTTGAAAGCGATGAAAGATATTATGACTGGCTTTATAAGTTCTGCAAAAGAAAATGGGACTGCGATTTTAGTCGTGAAATGTCCCGTTCCTGCAAGGCAATGATTGATGATTTTTGTGAGTGAAATTGATATAAACGTTAAAAATTGTATGGTAGGTGAAGGAGAATGAATATAAAAACTTTGTTTAAATGTCTTCCCCGAAACAAAAAAACCACTGTTGAAAACGAAATATCTAAACATTATGATATTTTAATAAGTGAAGGCAATGACCCTGTTCACGACCCTGCACCGCTTAAAGAATATATGGATAAGTGGGACGGTCAAGAGTTCATTGATAAAATGCAAATATCAAAAGATAAAACTGTTCTTGAAATCGGTGTTGGTACAGGCAGACTTGCCGTTCGTACAGCTCCGCTTTGCAAAAAGTTTTACGGAATTGATATTTCATCCGAAACAATAAAAGGTGCTGAAAGAAATCTTAAAGAACATAATAATGCAAATTTTATATGCGATGATTTTATGACACATAATTTTGGTATTACTTTTGATGTTATATATTCTTCACTTACATTCATGCATATAAAGGAAAAGCAAACTGCTATAAATAAGATTCAGCAATTACTTAAAACCGATGGTTTGTTTGTGTTGTCCACAGATAAAAATCAAGATAAATTTATTGATATAGGCTCAAACAAAATAGAGGTTTATCCTGATACTCCCGAAGAAATTTCACAGTGCATAAATAACTCAGGATTAAAACTGCTTGAACATTACGAAACGGAATTTGCTGATATTTTTGTTTGTATAAACAAATAAGTTTTCTGCTTTCACATTGGCAATGTCATTAGCCTAAAGGTTTGTTACAGTAGGGACACGGCTTGCCGTGTCCGAAAGGCAGCAAAACATATAACGTTTTTTGCACAACAATTATTTAACAGATAGATATTTTGGGTAAATGTTGCGGTTTAATTGGCAGACACGGCAAGCCGTGTCCCTACGTTATTGTTTAAACTTTCTTAAGTTGATGACATTACATCGTTGGAGAGTTATAATGATACGCAAAAAAGAGAGGCGAAAAACCTCTCTTTTCCTTTTACCCAACCTTTTCAAAAGTCAGACTTTCATCTTCATTCAGACTGCAAAGGTATTTCTCGCCCTTTTTAATGCTGCCGTCAAGTATCTTTTCCGAAAGACTGTCTTCCACTCCCGACTGTATCGCTCTGCGTAAAGGTCTTGCACCGTAGACGGGGTCGAAGCCTTTTTTACTGACAAAGGAAACGATGTTTTCGGAAAAGTCCACTTCAATGCCGATTTCCATAAGCCTTGCCTTAAGGGATGAAAGCATACCCTTTGCAATTTCCTTTATCTCGCTTTCCGTCAGTTGTTTAAAGACGATAATATCGTCAACTCTGTTGATAAATTCGGGGCTGAAAGCCTTTTTCACTTCTGCCATAACGGCGGACTTTATTTTTTCGTCGGTATCTTTTTCCGCTTTGCCGAAACCTATGGATTTGCCTTCGCCTGCAATGAGTTTTGCACCGAGGTTTGAGGTCATAATGATAACGGTATTTTTAAAGTCAACGTGTCTTCCCTGTGAGTCGGTGAGAACTCCGTCGTCAAGAATCTGCAAAAGCATATTGAAAATATCGGGGTGAGCCTTTTCGATTTCGTCAAAAAGGATAATACTGTAAGGCTTTCTTCTGACCTTTTCCGTCAGTTGACCGCCCTCGTCATAACCCACATATCCGGGGGGTGAGCCGACAAGACGGGAGGCATTGTGCTTTTCCATAAATTCACTCATATCAAAGCGGATAACGGCACTCTCGTCACCGAAAACCGCCGAGCCGAGAGCCTTGCAAAGTTCTGTTTTACCAACGCCCGTGGGACCGAGAAAGATGAAGGAGCCCATGGGACGCTTCGGGTCTTTGAGTCCGCTTCTGCCTCTTTTGAGAGCCTTTGAAACGGCGGAAACTGCACTGTCCTGACCCACAATTCTTTCGTGGAGAATACTTTCCATATTGAGAAGTCTTTCGCTTTCTTCTTTGCTTATCTCCTGTGCGGCAATACCCGTCCAGCCCGAAATTACGTCGGCAATTTCCTTTGCCGTAACTTCACCGGTTTTGCCTCTCGACTCCTCTTTCCAGCCCGTTCTGGAAACGGTGATTTTGCTCATTAGTTCTTTTTCTTTGTCACGGAGCTTTGCGGCTCTTTCAAAGTCCTGACCGTTTATTGCCGCCGCTTTTTCTTCGTTGAGAGTTTTCAGTTCGTTTTCAAGTTCCTTTATTTCGGGAGGCACTGTATAAGCGTTAAGGCGTACCTTTGAAGCGGCTTCGTCAATAAGGTCGATTGCCTTGTCGGGCAGAAAACGGTCACTTATATATCTTGCTGACATCTTCGCCGCCGCTTCAATTGCTTCGTCGGTGATTTTAACTTTGTGGTGTGCTTCGTATTTATCACGCAGACCTTTCAGAATCTGCACCGTTTCTTCCTTTGTGGGCTCACCGACTTTAACGGGCTGAAAACGTCGTTCAAGGGCACTGTCTTTCTCGATATATTTTCTGTATTCTTCAAGAGTTGTGGCGCCGATAACCTGAATTTCGCTTCTTGCAAGGGAGGGTTTGAGAATGTTGGCGGCATCAACGGCACCCTCTGCCGAGCCCGTACCGATGAGGTTGTGCACTTCGTCGATAAAAAGAATAATATCTTTGTTTTTTGAAACCTCGTCAATGCAGGTTTTTATTCTTTCCTCAAAGTCGCCTCGGTATTTCGTACCTGCCACCATACCCGTAAGGTCAAGGGAGTAGATGCGTTTTTCCATAAGAGGTTCGGGCACTTCGCCCTTTGCGATTTTCAGTGCAAGACCTTCGGCAATTGCCGTTTTACCCACACCCGGCTCACCGATGAGGCAGGGATTGTTTTTTGTTCTTCGGGATAAAATCTGAATAACACGGTCGATTTCTTTTTCTCTGCCGATAACGGGGTCGATACCGTTTTTCTGTGCCTTTGCCGTTAAGTCCTGACCGTATTTATCAAGATTGGGGGTAGCGGTTTTTTCGGCTGAATGTTTTCTTTCGCCGTACTTTTGGGAGTAGGGATTTTTTGACGGAGAGTTAAGTTCGCCGAGAACGATATTCGGTGATACACCCATATTAGTCAGTATATATCCCGAACAACTGTCGCTTTCCCTAAGCATAGCCTGTAAAAGATGTTCTGTGCCGATATAACCTGCATTTTCCTTTCGGGCAAGGGCAACGGCAAGTTCG
The DNA here is from genome assembly GCA_964397395.1 of uncultured Faecalibacterium sp. GTDB lineage: Bacteria > Bacillota > Clostridia > Oscillospirales > Acutalibacteraceae > UBA6857. The sequence continues at coordinate 16,883 of CAYNIN010000018.1, read as the reverse complement.
ATAATACCTTTGCATCGGGGGCTGAAATCATCGGGGGAGAGTACCGTAGGAATACCCATACCCACCGTTCTTTTAAGGTTGTCGATGACTTTCTGGAAAGTCACTCCTTTGGAAAGAAGCACCGTCGTAGCAGGGCCGTTATCTTCTCTTACAATACCTGCAAGAAGATGTTCGGAGCCGATATATGTGTGACCGAAGTTTTCCGCAATTTCAACGGCAGAGTTAAGGGCTCTGTTGGCTTTTTCCGTAAAACCCGTAAATTTATACATTATAATTCCTCCTTATAAAAAGAGGGTCGTCAAAAAAAACTTTCAACGACCCGATAATTGAAAGGCGCAGGCAATACTTGCGTATTGGCAAGGCTTTTAACGATGAGAAGGCAGAAACCGTGTCAAACCGTATCGGGCTCGGTTTCGTTACCTTATTTAAGTTCATCTCTGACTTTTTCAGCTCTCTTGATGTCCCTTTGTGAACGTGTGAGGGGAGAATCTGCCCTTGTGTTCATTGTTGCAGGTTGCAGTTCAATCATAAGAGCAGTGAGTTTTTCTGCAGGTATGTCAAGAAGACCTTCCGTAGCGCCGGTACGAACAAGAGAAACAAGATTTGTAAGTTCTTTTGAGGTGAGTTTGTAGGCGCTTTTTAAAATGCCGTAAGCACGGTAGAGGGTGTCAATAAAGTCCTCGTCTTTGATAAGTAAGGCCCTTGCCTGCTTTTCCTGCGAAACAATCTGCATTGCAATTGAAGTCAGATTCTGCAAAGCCGCCTTTTCGGAAATTCCGAGAGTTACCTGGTTGCTCAGCTGGTAAATGTCACCTTCAATTTCGCCGTTTTCGCCGTAGTTGCCTCTGAGGGTAAGACCAAGTTTGGCAACGGTGGTGGAAAGTCTGCGCATAGCCCCGTTTTTTGCAAGGGCGGGCAGGTGGAGAAGTACGGAGGCGCGCATAGCCGTACCTAAATTTGTGGGGCACTGAGTAAGGTAGCCGATTCTTTCGTCAAAGGCATAAGAGAGTTTGTTTTCAATTATACTGTCGATTTTGTCTGCTTCCCCGTAGGCTTCTTCAAGGGAAAGACCCGGGTAAATCACCTGAATTCTGATGTGATCTTCTTCGCAAAGCATAATGCTTACGTCTTCCTCGTCGGAAAGGAGTAAGGCTCTGCCCGATGAATTTGAAGCAAATTCGGGACTTATCAGATGCTTTTCCGCAAGGGAAACGGCTTTTGCTGAAGAAAGAGTTTCCATATCGGCGTAAGAAAGAGGCTTATCACCGTAGGAAGAAACTGCATCTTTCACAAGTGAGCAGACTTTTTTTCTGCCCTCCACATCAAGACGGCAGGGGAAAGGATATTCTTTAAGGTTTCGTGCGAGTCTTATCCGTGTGCTTAAAACCACGTCGGACTGATTGCCGCCGTTTGCATACCACTTCATATCAGTTTTCTCCTTTCATCTTTTTTATTTCGTCCCTGAGAATTGCCGCTTGTTCGAAGTTCTGTTCGTCAATGGCTTTCTGCATAAGGTTTTGAAGGTCGGCAATTTTTTCTTCTGCCGTTTTTTCCTTTACTTCGGGCACTTCCTTCTCCGTCATAACGGGCACTTTGCCCGAATGTTTTGCTTTGCCGTGTATACGCTGAATTGAGGGGAGAAGTTTTGAGTAGAATTTTTCATAGCAGTCGGCACAACCCACCTTGCCGCTTTTGATGATATCGTCAAAGGAGTTGCCGCATTTTTCGCAGCGGTCAAGTCGGCTTTCACCCAATGCAAAGGCAGTATCGCCAAAGAAAGAGGAGAATATACCGGGCAGGTTAAGAGAAAAGTCGTCGAAAATATCCGAGTATCCTAAATTTTGTGCGCAGGCAGAGCAAAGATGAGTCTGGGTTGCTTCGCCGTTTATTACACGTTTGATGTGAGTTGTTGCTTCGCTTTTTTTACAGTTCTGACATAACATAATTTTTTCCTCCTTGTGTCATTCTTTTATTGCTGTGAGAAGTATCTGTTTTAAAATGTTGGCTCTGATGATGTTACGATGTGAGGGCGGAACGTTTCTGAAGTTCATATCACTTGTTGCCGCAAGCATAAGACGGGCTTCCTTACCCGTAATAACATTATGATAAGCAAGGTTCATAATATGAGCCTGCGCCGTATCTTCATCAAGGGCAGAGCCCACAGAGTTTACAATATCCATTAAAAGACTGTCTTTATCAAAAGTTATTCTCGTAATTTTGATACAGCCTCCGCCGCCTCGCCTGCTTTCTACTATATACCCTCTTTCAGGGGTGAACCGTGAGGAAAGCACATAGTTTATCTGGCTCGGTACACAGCCTAAATCCTGGGCTAAAATGTTCCTTTGAATTTCGATTTCACTTTTTTCTTCAAGCATTTCGCTTATCATCTGCGCAATAGCATTTGAAAGGTTCACTTATGTCACTTCCTTTATAGTTTGACTTTGACTTTCTTTGACCTTATAATTTAATTATAGCCATTTTAAATGTATTATCAAAGGTCAAAAAAGGTCAAAAACAATTCTTTGACCTTTGATTTCGCAAATTAGCGCTGATTTTCTTTTGTTTTCGTTAATTTTTGATTATTTTCGTTTTCTGCGGAAAAGACGCACTTTGACCTTTCCTCTATACTGTGCTCACTGCTTTTTGACCTTTGAGAAGGTGCGAAAGGTTCAAAAAAGTTCTGACTTTCATTCATATCGGCTTCACCGTAAAAATTAAACTGCACACCCTTATTCATATAATCGCCCCTTGAAAAAAACTGTTACACCTTTATTTTTGACAATGAAAAAATACTTATTCAAAATCAGTAACACACTTAAAGGCTACACATATAATGATGATGTAAGCGGAAACAAACAACCCGCTTAGCAAAGAGGGGAGGTTCTTCAATGGCTTGTAATAACGGTTTATTCGGTGGCAGTGCTTGTTCATGGATTGTAATTCTTATCATCTTGTCGATGTGCTGCGGTGACGGTAGCGGTCTCTTTGGCGGCAACAGCAACTCTTGCGGTTGCAACAACTGCGGTTGCAACAACTGCGGTTGCAACGACACTTGCTGCTGACAGATGAAGTCCTTCAGGTGAGAAAGGACCGAGGCTTGTTTTAGCCCCGGTCCTTTTACTTTGCGTCGGTGTATCCTTTTTGTATTATTTGTATTATCAGGTATTTATTTGGTGCGGAACTCCGACGGCACCTGAATCACACCGTCTTTTTCTTCAAATTCATTTATACACTTTCTGATAAGATATAAGATCTGACCGTTACCGCTTCTGCCTTCGTATTTTGCAATATACTTCAGTTTATAATGAAGTTCCGGGTCTATTTCAATTCCCAAATGCTTATTATTTTTATTTCTCATATTTAAAAACCTCAAAATACTTATTATAAGTATATTTTAAGATTAATTTGTGGTACAATGTGAAAAGTATACTTGTTTTAAGTATACTAATTTATTGAGAGGTGATAAAATGATAGTAGCAATTATAGGGTCAAGAAAGATAGGGAAGTTTGATATCGGAAAATATATATCAGAAGATGTAACGGAAATAGTGTCGGGCGGTGCCAAGGGTGTTGATACTTTGGCGAAGGTATATGCCGACGGGCACGAATTGAGATATACCGAGTTTTTACCAGAATATGAAAAGTACGGCAGGGCGGCACCGATTAAAAGAAATGATTTGATTATAAACTATGCGGATAAGGTTATTGCTTTTTGGGACGGTGAGTCAAAAGGGACAAAATATGTCATTGACAGATGTTTAAAAACATGTAAAGATATTGAAGTGATAACGGTTTCCCATTGACAAAATGCTCAACCCATAGTAAAATTTACCCATAGATATATAACTTTAAAGGAGAGAAAACATTATGACGTTTTCGCAAAAATTCACAGCAATTGCCCTGACAATTCTTATGAACTTAATCTGCTGGCTGCCTCTTAATTTCAACTTTGGTACGGCACCCGAAAAGAATGAAACGGATCTGAGAATTATTTCATATAACGTGCGTTGTGCCAATGACCTTTACGGCTCCGTACTTGTCCGTTCAAAACTTGTAACTTCTCTTATCAAGGAGTATGAGCCTGACTCATTCGGTGTTCAGGAAGCAACAAAAAGTTGGATGCGTGCCCTGAAAAACAGACTCAAGGACTATGACTATGTGGGTGAGTACAGAGATAATTATCCCATAGGCACCGAGGCGAGTGCCGTGTTTTATCTTAAGGATAAGTATAACCTTGTGGACAGCGGTACAATCTGGCTCAGCGATACACCTGATGTAAAGTACACAAAGTATGAAGATTCGGGCTGTTACAGAGTAGCCTCGTGGGCAACCCTTGAAAACAAGGAAACGGGTGAGATTTATACCCATATCAACACTCACCTTGACCATAAGGGCGAACAGGCAAGACTCAATCAGATTCAGGTTCTGAAAAACAAAATCGAAGAACTTCAGGCGCAGGGTTATCCCGTTGTCTGCACAGGTGACTTCAACAATTACGAAAGCAGTTCCGAGTATGAAACAATGGTTTCACTTATGGACGACAGCAAGTATCTTGCAAAGGAAAGCGACAGCGGTATTACATATCACAACTATAAAAGGGTTGAGAATAAAGACGAGCCTATCGATTTCATTTTCGTACCCGAAGATACTGCCGTAAGTCGTTACAGAATTATGGACGAGATGTATAAAGACAAGGTTTTCCTTTCCGACCATTACGGAATCTGCGTTGACCTTAAGTTCAGCAAGTGAGGAGAAAATGTATGAGTTTTGTAACCCAAGCAAGAAAAAAACAGGCAGAGAGTATTATTTCTGCCCTTAAAAAGAGAAATATGAACGGCTACTACTGCGATACCAGGGAGGAGGCTCTTGCTCTCGTACTCTCAATGATGCCCGAAGGCAGTACTATCGCCTGGGGCGGCAGCGCAAGTATAAACGAGTGTAATATTCCGCAGACACTTCTTTCTATGGACAAGTATACCGTTTACGACAGAGCAAAGTACACTTCACCCGAAGACGCAAAACTTTTCAAGAGCCTTACTGTTAACTGTGATTACTTTTTTATGAGCAGTAACGCAATTACTCTTGACGGCGAACTTATAAATGTTGACGGCTACGGAAACAGAGTCGCTTCTCTCATTTACGGTCCCGAGCACGTTATAATTGTTGCAGGTATGAATAAAATTGTGTCAGACGTTGAGGAAGGCTACAAGCGTACAAGAAACGTGGCTTCACCGCCCAACACAATCCGTCTTAATAAAAACACACCCTGCGCCGCTCTCGGCAAGTGCGGCAACTGTTTCAGTGAAGACTGCATCTGCAATCAGATTGTTGTGACAAGAAGAAGCAGGGATAAGGACAGAATACACGTTATTCTCGTTGGCGAAAATTTAGGCTTTTAATAGCGGACGATAAAAAAAGGTTGGCACTTCACAGCGGAGTACCAACCTTTATATTTTTTGCTTTTTATTTGTTAATGAGTGGGAAGAGCATAACTGCAACACCTACTAAAATCAGAGCAAGGTCTGAAATGTAGAGAATGTAGGCGTGTCTTTCGGGTCTTGCCTTTCTTCTCTGTTCAGGTGTCATAAGAGAGCATCTTTCGCAGTATTTTTCTTCAAAGCCTATTTCTTTACCGCAAACTTTACAGGTTTTCATTTCTTCATTTCTCCTTCGTTTAACTTTTCTCTGTTTATATTGTATAATGTTTCTGAGGAAAAGTCAATAAAAAGTTTTTTAAATGCCTGTCACACCCTTTTTTCTTTGTCAATAAAGCCCAAAACTGTTTCCGACCCCTTATCTAAAGCCTTGACAAACCCTCTCCTTATTTAGTACAATATAAAAGTATAATAATATTTAAAAGGTCGGTGAAAATATGAAGTATATGTGGGAAAACCCCGAAATTATCAAAGAAAACAAAGAAGACGGTCACGTTATAGCCCTTTGCTATGACAAAGCCGACGCCGCCGCAAAGAGAGAAAATTCACCTTTTAAAATCTCTCTTAACGGTCAGTGGAAATTCTTCTGGAGCAAGGGCGTGGCTCAGCTTCCCGAAGAATACAAGAGTGCAGACTATGACGACAGTGCCTGGGAGGAGATTACCGTTCCGGGTGTGTGGCAGTTCCGGAAAGACTACACAAAGCCCTGGTACTATGCAAACTCTTATCCCAACTGCATCAGTATCGAAAAGAGCAAAATTCCCTCAATTGACGTTGCAGGTCAGGAAATCGCAGTTCACAGAACATCTTTTGTGCTTCCTGATTCCTGGGACGGCAGAGAGATTTTCCTTCACTTCGGTGCTTGCAAGGCAGGTCTTGCAGTTTACGTAAACGGCAAGTATGTGGGCTATTCACAGGGCTCTTTCACTCCCCACGAATTTGATATAACAAAATTCGTTCACCCCGGTGAAAACAAAATCGCCGCCGAAGTTTACCGCTATACCGACGGCACATACCTTGAAGACCAGGATATGTGGTTCCTTTGCGGTATCTACCGTGAGGTTTACGTATACAGTGAACCCAAGGTAACAGTCAGAGATTTCTTTGTTAACACTGAACTCGTAAACGACTATACCGATGCCTACGTTAACCTTGATGTTTTCGTTAAGGACTACACCGAGGGCGGAAAGAATCTTCAGTTTGAAGCCGTACTTCTCACCGCAGGTAAGCCGACGGTTATCGGCAGAAGTGAAATTACTACCGCTAAAGGCGAAAACAAACTTTCATTCAGAACTTTCATTGAAAAACCCATGCTCTGGTCAAGTGAGAAGCCCACTCTTTACACACTTCTCATCAAAACCTACTGTGACGGTGAAGTTACATACAAGGCAGTACGTACGGGCTTTAAGCAGGTTGAAATCAAGGGTGAAAAAATCCTTATCAACGGCAAACCTTTACTCATAAGAGGTGTTAACCGTCACGATTTTGACCCCGACTTCGGCTGGGCAGTTCCCGATGAAAGATACATTCAGGACCTTGATATTATGAAAAGAAATAATATCAACTCAATCCGTACTTCTCACTATCCCAACGACCCGAGATTCTATGACCTTTGCGACGAATACGGTTTCTATGTTATGGATGAATGTGACCTTGAAACCCACGGCGTAAGAAGAAAGAATGTTCCCGGTGACAATCCCATGTGGACTAAAGCCGTTGTTGACAGAATGGAAAGAATGGTTCTTCGTGACAGAAATCACCCCTGCGTATTTATGTGGTCTTTGGGTAACGAAGCCGGTGACGGCAGTAACTTCCTGCGTATGAAGCAGGCGGCTATGAAACTCGACTCAACAAGACAGTTCCACTATGAAGGTGACTTCGATTTCACAAAGAGTGACGTTATCAGCCGTATGTATCCCACGGAAGACCAGGTTGAAAAACTCGGCAAGAAAGAGCCTTTGACTATCACTTGGTTTGATAACATCGCAAACTCTCTTGCCGCCGACAGTAAGCCCATTTCAAAGGAACTTTACACAAAGCCCGTAGTTTTCTGCGAGTACGCACACGCAATGGAAAACAGTCTTGGCAACTTCCAACAGTATATGGATGCTTTCGAGAAGTACGATAACCTTTGCGGCGGTTACATCTGGGACTTTGTTGACCAGGCAATACACAAGAAAAACGAAGACGGCGAAGATATGTGGCTTTACGGCACAGACTATAACGAGAAAGATTTGTGGATAAAGCCTCCCTATAACACCTGTGCTATTGTGGGCAGTAACATCTACTTCAACGCAAACGGTATCGTTGCCGCCGACAGAAAGCCGCACCCCTGTATTCACGAGGTAAGAAAGGTTTACTGTGAAGTTCAGGTTAAGGCAGTTGACGTAAAGAAAGGCAAGTTCATTTTAAAGAACAAGCAGATGTTCTCTGACCTTTCCGCTTTTGATATCAAGTACGTTATTGCCGAAAACGGCAAGACGCTCACCGAAGGTCTTATGCCAAGACAGAGTTTTGAAAAACTTGAGCCTCTTTCGGAAATGGAGTTTACTCTCAACTATAACTTTGAGAAAGAACCCGAGGGCGAAGTTTTCGTAACTTTCTCTTACTTAAGACGTGAAGACTGCCGCTTTGCAAAAGCAGGCTACGAGCAGGGCTTTGACCAGTACCTTTATAAAGAGGCAAATGCAGAAAAAGAGAAAGAGTATGAAAAGAGAATTGACATCAAGGGTGAGGAAGACAACTTCACCGTAAGCGGTGAGGACTTCGCCTATACTTTCAGAAACGGTCTTCTTGCTTCCGTTATCAAGGACGGCAAGGAATACCTGACCGGTGCTCTTAAGCCTAACTATTACAGGGCCTTGACGGATAACGATATTGACTACTTCAACTTCGTACCGCCTCTTATTCCTTTCCACCCCTTGTATAATTGGAAAAGAGCAACAGACTCTCTCAAATCAAAGGCAACCCTTGTTCACCGTTACAGTCACAGCGCTTATGTTGAAACAAAGGTTTCCGTTCTCGGACTTAAAAATGTTATGATGACCTACACCGTTTATCCCGACGGTAAGATTGATGTTACCCATAAGGGTACGGCAATGATGGATATGGTGCGTTTCGGTACTGCACTTACAATGCCCAGAGAATTTGACAAAGTCAAGTGGTACGGCAGAGGCCCCCACGAGAACTACATTGACCGTAAGGAAGGCGCAAGAATTGCCCTTCACGAAATGTCAGTAACGGATATGGAACATCACTATATGCGTCCTCAGGAAAACGGACACAGAATTGATGTCAGAATGATGGAAGTTAAAAACGATGAGGGCGAAGGACTCCGCTTCACAAAGAAAGGCGAAAAGCCCTTTGCAATCAACTGCCACCATTACACCGTTGATGAACTTGACGAGGCAACCCACATTCACAAACTTAAACATAAAGATTTCACAACGGTTTGCATCGACCTTATGCAAAGAGGTATCGGCGGCGACACTCCCGGTAACGCCTGCCTTAGAGAACCCAACATTATGCACAAGGGCACAAGCTACGAATACGGATACACAATTGAAGTTATCTGATAAAAGAAAAAATCCTCTCACGTGAGTGAGGGGATTTTCTTTTACTTTGTTTCACCTATTGATTTATAGACAAGGGGATTTTCATAATCGGCATAATCTTTGTCTTCATTTTCTGCATCGGTGCAATCATCTTTGAGCCACATATACCGTGTGCCCGCCGAATCTTCATATATGTAACAGTAGTAATTATCCATATCATATTCGCCGTCTGTCAGGGGGTAATATGCCGTATAATCTTCCAAAAATACTCTTTCTGCATCTTCGGGCAATTCGCCGTCAAATTTTACGAAGGTTTCATCGTAACATACAACCGACTGAAAATCTTCGGAAATTATAACCTCGGGCTCACTTGTCATTACCCAATAGCAAAGACCGCCTAATATTAAAAGGACAATAAGCCCTTTTATAATACTGCGCAGGCAACCGCCTTTTTCTTCCTTTTCATAAAGTTGTTCCTTTTTGGTAAGCAGTACTGCCCTTTCGTTAGCGGATTTTTTATAAAGGCCTGCAAACAATTTCTTAAGATAAAAATGTGATGAAAAAAACTTTATCATAAGATATTCGGGAATGAATAAAAACAGTTCAACAAAGAGAAATCCCCAATGAGAGAAAAGGAGAACGCTGCGCATAAGTTTAAGGAACTTTTTGCGGTTGGTTGCCGCAACGTCAACAACTTTTATCTGTCCGTCATCGGTTTCGGCACGGGAGAATATCATTCCCACGGGCATTATATCGAGAAAGTCACAGATTTTTCCGTCGCATACGGAATAAGCACCTTCTGTCAGGTTAACAACAACGTTTTGTGAGTTGCTTGCCGTAACCTCATACTTCACAGAAGCAACAAGAACCGTTTCGGACATCTTTTTGATGAATTTTTTAGTCAGTTTAGTAAGAACTCTGTCTTTGAAACTTTCCTTTTGTCCGTCGCTGTCTGTTTCGTTGATTCCGTCAATCAGTTCGTCAAAAGCGGCGACCTGTGCCGTAAACTCGGCTTTTTCATTCGGAAAGAACATATCCGTTTCTTCCTCGGGTTTTATAGCCTGCTTTTGATTTCCTGCAGAAATAATCATCTTTTCACTTGTACTGTTGTTTTTGAAAGTTATGTACATCAGCATCACCTGCAATTCTTTAAAAGAACAAATGGCGGAGTTTCTATGAATAACTCAATGAACACCCGTCACATTTTGAGTTAATTGTAGCAATTCCCCGTTTCTTTGTCAATGTTTTTAACGGTCTTCATTTGTCAAGTATTTTAATTATCTCCTTAAATTCCTCTTTCGCCTTAAACCCGTCGGGCAGACCGTAATGCTCTGTCATAACGATTTTCATAAATTCTTTTGCGTTAGTTTCACGGTATATTCCGCTTCTTTCATAAAACCATGCGGCTTGCTGAGAAAGGTCGGGATTTTTGTCAAGTTCTGCGGCATATTCTGCAGCGATTTTCAGATTTATGAGGGCGTTTTCTTCATCTCCCGCTTCATAATAAAACCTGCCGAGATGCCCGTAGTTGTATAATCTCCACCAACTGTTTTTACCGTAATTTCCGTCGGTATAAATTGTGTTAATAAGCCCCAGCAGGCAGTTCAGTAAATCAATGTTGTTTTCTTTGGTATAATCGGGATTGGAAGAACAGTGATAAAATACGGTGTTGCATAAAAGGTGAAGCAGTTCACCGATTGTGTCAAGAGGCTTACGCTCGTCGCCTCTGCTGTACATAAAGGACAGATACTCTTTTGAGTCGCTCATTGCGGGAAGGGTTTTTATAATACTTTCCGCCTGCTCAAGATACTGCGTAAAAACACGGTACTTGCCTTCTTCGTTGCAGGTGCAATCGAAAATTTTCATAAGACGTTTAATGATAATTCTCTTTGCCCATATTCTGATGGCATCATCGGTACAATGCTTTTGTATGTTCTCGTAAATTGACATAAGTTCCTTTGACGCTTTTTCATAGTCCGGGTCTAAGGGATAACCTTTTTCCGTTTCAAGAAGTTCCATATATCTTATTAAGATTCTGAAATCACCGGGAAATTCTTTCACCGCTTTTTTAAATTCTGCAAAAACAGAGTCCGCCTCTTTAAGCCTGATGTTATCGTAAAGTTTGAGATATTCTTTGATTTTATCTTCTTTCTTTGCCTTGTCAACACCCAGTAAAGAGTCAACGGTAACATCAAAAAAAGATGCTATTGAGGGGAGAGCGGTAATATCGGGATAACCCTCGCCTCGTTCCCACCTGCTTACACTCTGAAAGGTTACACCTAAAAATTCCGCAAGAGTTTCCTGTGTGATGCTACTTTGGAGTCTTAACTTTTTTATGTTTTCACCAAGATAAATTGTCATTTTTCTTCACCTCTGATAAAATTAACTGCACAGTTTAATTTTATGATAATACAGTACTGCAGAAAAAACAATAACATATTATGTGAAATAAATTCAAGTGTTACGAGAAAAATTCAAGGATGAGCAATAACAAATGATAACAAAAAGGACACGGAAAATCCGTGTCAGCTTCTTACAAATATGCTTGAATTATCTTGATTCCCAATTTGATAAATCACACAGTTTTGATGTTTTATCGTCATAAGGCATTAATACTTGAGATTTAATATCATAATAAGATATTAAATTTTTGTGCGAAAAAATTTTCTTAGGTTTTTCAAACTTAAAAGGTTGATTTGAGATAAGGATAAAATCTTTTTTTTGAGTAAGCAGCTTCAGCACATCGAAAAATCATATAATAGATTTTCTTTTGTTAATCAACACCATTTTACTTGTGAAAAAACCACCCGAATAAGACAAATCTTTTTCGGGTGGTAACTTTATTAAAATGAAATTCCGTGTGCCGTCAGGCTGCTTCATTTTTCATGCACCGTAAGGTGCGCTTCATTCTTATTCTCCGCCGCCTACTGAGCCGTCCCAGGTGTCAACAACGGTTGCTTTCATTTCTTCTTCGTCAAACCAACGGGTTGTAACTGCCTTTGTTTCCGTGAAGAAACGGAAAGCGTCTTTACCAAGGCAGTGAAGATTGCCGAAGAATGAAAGTTTGTGACCTGTGAAGGGGAATACACCGACGGGTACGGGGATACCAACGTTTACGCCGACCATACCGCCGTCGGTTCTCTTTGCAAATTCTCTTGCATAGTAGCCGTTCTGAGTATAGATAACGGAGCCGTTAGCATAGGGGTTGCGGTTCATAAGAGCAAGACCTTCTTCAAAGTTCTTAACTCTCTTGATGCAGAGAACGGGTCCGAAGATTTCGTTTGTACCAACGGTCATTTCTTCCGTAACGTTGTCAAGAATCGTGGGGCCCAGGTAGAAGCCGTTTTCATAACCGGGAACAACTGCGTTTCTGCCGTCGAGAACAACGGTTGCACCTTCTTCGATACCTTTTTCAATCCATTTTACAACAGAAGCCTTGTGTTCTGCGGTAACAACGGGGCCGAGAGTTGAATCGGGAAGGTATGCGGGGCCGAGTTTGAGTTCTTCAGCATACTGCTTAATGAGAGCAACGAGTTTATCTGCAATGCTTTCCTGAGCAACAACAACGGGAAGAGCCATACATCTTTCACCTGCGCAGCCGAAGGAGGAGTTGATGATACCTCTTGCGCTTCTTTCAAGGGCTGCATCTTCAAGAACGAGTGCGTGGTTCTTTGCTTCGCAGAGAGCCTGAACTCTCTTGCCTGTTGCAGCGGCTTCCTTGTAAACGTGAAGACCGACCTTTGTTGAGCCAACGAAGGTTACACCCTTAACATCGGGGTGCTTGAGGAAGATATCTGCTTCAACACGGCTGCAGGTAACAAGGTTAACAACGCCCTTGGGAAGACCTGCTTCAACGAGAAGTTCGTTAAGACGCATAGCGGTCATGGGAGTCATTGAGGCGAGTTTGAGAACGATGGTGTTACCTGAAGCGATGCAGCAGGGAACCATCCAGCCCATAGGAATCATACCGGGGAAGTTGAAAGGTACGATACCTGCAAAAACGCCGACGGGTTCGTAGTAAAGAGTTGTGTCATAGCCGTTGGAAGTATCTCTCATAGCGTCGCCGAGAAGTGACATGGGAGCAGTGATGGCAAGTTCAACGGGCTCTTTAACTTTGAGAATGTCACCTTTTGCTTCTGCAAGAACTTTACCGTGTTCAAGAGCGCAAAGTTCTGCAAGTTCGTCAAGGTGTTCAACAAGAAGTTCACGGAATTTATAGAGAACCTGAACTCTTTTCATAACGGGTGTGTTTGACCAAGCGGGGAATGCTGCTTTTGCTGAAGCGATTGCTTCTTCAACTTCTTCTTTGGTGCAGCAGGGGGTTTCCGCAATAACTTCGCCTGTGCTGGGGTTATATACGGGCATATACTTTTCTGTTTTTGATTCGAGCCATTGGCCGTCAACAAAATATTTTAATCTTTTAACCTGTGCCATTTTAGTACTCCTTTATAATATATTTATCCTTTATATTAAGCCACAAATTTTCAAATAAATCAATATGTAAAAGGAAAAAAGTTGAAATTAAAGGATAAAATCTTTTAATTCGGCGATGCTTGAAAGGACTGTGCAACCCGTTGCAACAAGTCTTTCCTTTGAATTATGACCTCTTGAAATGAGCACACAGTCACAGCCTATACTCTGCGCAACTTCAAAGTCGTGTACCGTGTCGCCGACAAAAAGCACTTCTTCGCCTTTTGCGCCGTTTTGCAAAGCCCACATTTTCCCGATTGCCACCTTACTGTTTGCATAGATGTCGCCCGTGCCGAGAATGTCGGAGAAAAGGTGGTCAATTGAGTGGGAAGCCACCTGACTGAAAAGCCATTTTCTTTCCGTCATTGAAAGGATAACCTGATTTATACCGAGAGAATTAAAATATCGCAAAGTGTCTTCACAGTCGGGAAAAATTTCTGCTTCGTAAAAACGCATCTCGTATTCATAGGTGTAGTCCCTTGCCACTTTTTCAAACTTTTCCGTTTCAAAATTGAAACCCATATTTTCATAAAACTTTATAATGGGAAAGTCAAAAATTTTGTGGTAGGTTTCGATGCTTTCCATTTCTTTGAGCCCACGTTTTGAAAGAAGTGAGTTTTCTATTTCAAAATTTATCTGCAAGTCGTCAAGGATTGTGCCGTTCCAGTCCCAGAGTATGTGTTTGTATTTCATTTTTACGTCCCCGCTTTACTGCAAAATCAGTTGTTTTCGTCAAGATAGTTTACAACGTCGCCCAGTGATTTGAACGAGTCAAGATCTTCGTCGCTTATTTCCGTGGAAAAGGCATCTTCAATATCCATAACGATGTCCACAAGGTCAATACTGTCGCAGTCAAGTTCTGTGAAAAGAGTGTCCCTTGTGAGAGGGTGGTTTTCTTCAAGCATAAGTTCTTTTCTGATAATACTGCAAAGGGTTTCAAAGGTATTCATAATAATATCACTCCTTGGAGAAATTATTCTTTGCCATACACTCATATTAAGCATTGGCTCTCTTTTTGTCAATATAAACAGGTGAAAATTCAAAAGCCGTTTTTTTCTTGTTAATCTTAAGTCTTTTATTATGGAAAAATTTTCTTTTTTTCGGAATAAAGTTTCGGCAAGGCTGTCAATACTCATCTTTGTAAAAAGAAAGGAGTGCTGATATGAAACTTAAAGCAGTTGAAATTTCCGCATTTTTAGCCTTCATACTCTGTCTTGGTGTGACCCTGACCTTTGACAGCAGTTGCAACGGCATACGTGACAAGGTGCTTCGTCTTCACGTTATAGCAAATTCCGATTCCGTAGATGACCAGAGCCTCAAATACGCTGTAAGAGATGCTCTGCTTCAGGACGGCGAAGACATTTTTCAGGGCAGTGATACGGCTTTTGAAGCCGAGGAGAAAATCGGTGCATCGCTATTATCTCTTAAAAATACTGCCGAAGAAACGGTTCATACTCTTGGCTATGACTATGACGTAAATATCGAAATTGCAAATACTTATTTTCCCACGAGAGAGTATGAGAATGTTACTTTACCTGCCGGATATTACCGTGCCGTGAGAGTTGTTATCGGCGAGGGTAAGGGCAAAAACTGGTGGTGCGTGATGTTTCCGCCTTTGTGTCTTCCTGCGGCAAGTGAAGAAAATCCCGACTTGGAAGATATACTGGACGAAAAGGAACTCGATATAGTTTCTTCGGGTGAAAAATACGAAATCCGCTTTTGGTTTGTTGAAAAGTACTATGAACTGAAAGAAAAATTTGTTAAATAATGACGAAGGTTTATCCGTCCAAAAGATTGAAAAGAACTTACAAAAAATGGTATGATAAAAAGGCAAGATATATTTATAAAAAGGAGTGTAAAAATTATGAAGAAATACGACATTCTTGTTGTAGGTGCATCAACAACGGGCAGTTGGTTTGCTCGTGAAATGGCAAAACTCGGTCACAGTGTTCTCGTTATCGAAAAGCAGGAAGCAAAAAATGTTTCCAGAGATTATGATATTTTCCATATGGCAGAGCACGAAATGAAGAAATTCGGTCTTGATATTCCCGAGGAAAACAGTAAAGAATACGGCTTTACTTTTGAAAGTTCGGCAGTTTTCTCTCCTTTTGGCACCTATGCCAAAAAAAGCGGCGAAAAAACCGTCGGTATGCACAAGCACGAGTACATAATGTACATGAACAAGCAGGCGAAAGAAGCAGGCGCAAAGATTGTTTACGGTGCATCTTTCAAAGATTTTATCACCGATGAAAAGGGCAAAAGAGTCGGTGCAAAGTATGAAACTAAAAAAGGCGAAGAAGAAGTTTACTGCAAACTCGTTGCCGACTGTTCGGGTATCCCTGCCGTTGCAAGAACGAAACTTCCTGACGGAGCCTATGTTGAAAACTTTAAACTCACACCCAGAGATATATTCTATGTTGTGCTCTATTATGTAAAATATGCCGAAAGTGTCAACGCAAGAGGTCTTGACGGCTCATTCCTGCAGTACAAGACCTGGTCTGCACCTTCAGGCGACAAGCACGGTGCAATTTTAGGCGTTGGCGGAAACTTCGGTTATGACTATGCGGAAGAAATTTTCAAGCAGTTTATGGCCAACGTTCCCTGGCCTGACTATACCGTCGAAAAGATTGAAAAGGGTATGACTCCTTACCACAGAAGCCTTTATTCCTTTGTGGAGGATAACTTTATTGCTATGGGTGACACAGCACTTCTCACAAAGCCTACGGCAGGTGAGGGCTGCACATCTTCTCTTTATCAGGCAGAAATTGCAGTTGAGGTTATTTCAAAACTTCTAAAAGAAGAAAAAGAACTTTCAAAAGAAAATATGTGGCAGATTAACAAACGCTATATTGCTGTTCAGGGCAAGGACTTTGATACTTTGCGTCCCATTCTCATCGGTGTTATCAAGGCAAGTCTTGACGAAGCAGAGTACCTTTTTGCAAAGGATATTATCTTCAGTCAGAAGATTCTCGGCGGTATGGGTGAACTCAAATTCACTCCCGGAGAAATTGCTGAAATGGTAGCAGGTATTGCTTCGGGTGTTATCAGAGGCAAACTTAAGGCTTCCACGGTAAAGGAAATTGTCAAAGGTCTTCTTCAAAGTGTTGAACTCGGTACTCACTATGACAAATTCCCCGACACTCCCGAAGGTTACAAAGAGTGGAAAAAGCAGGCAGACGAAATCTGGGATAAAATCGGCAAAATGGCTGACGTATGCGATAACGCAGTTCTCAGAAGACTCGGAAAGGTATAATACAAATAAAAAATTATTGTTTCAGGTCAGATTACGGGAACTTATGTAGAAAAGAAAATCAACATATGGGTAAAGAAAAAGGACATAGCGGCTAAGCTGTGTCCTTTAAATTTTGGCTCAAATCAGAAATTGAATATATTACTGAAGTCAAGTTCGCCTTTGAAAAGTTTG
>CAYNIN010000017.1:0-29010 GCA_964397395.1 uncultured Faecalibacterium sp. | reverse complement strand
CTTGACCGTTTTGACAGTATGCTCTTTGTAGCACCGTTTACATATTTGTTCTGTAATGTAACAGAATTCATTTTTTAAGGAAGGAGGACTGACAAATGAAAAAGGCTCTTGCTGTTATTTGCCCCGTTGCATTTATCGGTCTGATTGTTGCAATTGTGAAAAAGAATAAATAAGAGAAAATGCGGTGCAGGATGGTATATAACTGCACTGCATTTATGTGTATCAGATAACTGAATATCAAAAAGACAAGGAGAGGTTTTATGGAAATTACCGCTGAAAAAAGAAAAAAAATTACATTTTGGATTATTGGCGTTGTTGCTGCCTGTATTCTGATATTTTTGGGAGTTCAGAATATCGGAGTCGTATACAAGGCTTTCAATTGGTGTGTACAACTTGTTTTACCGCTTATTCTCGGCTTTGCAATAGCGTTTATTCTGAATGTGCCTACCCGCTTCTTTGAAACTCATTTGTGGAAAAATACACAGAAGAAATTTTTAAGAAAAATACGCAGACCGATAGCATTTATGCTGTCCGTCGTTGCAATTCTCGGTGTAGTAGTCGGTGTTGTATGGCTGGTTGTTCCCGAATTGATAGAAGCGGTTAAAATCATTGTACAGGCTGTTGTTGATTTTATAAATAAAATCAAGGATATGCCAAAAACTGAACTGGCAGAACTACCCTTGGGAAACTTCCTGTTAGAAATTGATTGGGATAATCTTATAGATAAATTACAGAATTGGCTTAAAAATCAAGGCGGAACAATAGCAAATACAGCCGTTGGCACAGTAACCTCTGTTATAGGCGGAATTGTTGATTTTGTTCTTGCTTTTGTGTTCGCAATATATATTTTGTTCAGCAAAGAAAAACTCAAGTCACAGTCAAAACGTCTTATCAAGGCCTGGTTGCCGGAAAACTTCGGCAAATGGTTAATACATGCTTCATCGGTTGCAAGTGTCAATTTCCGTAATTTCATTTCAGGTCAGACTCTTGAAGCAATAATTTTAGGTGTGCTTTGCATGGCAGGTATGCTGATACTCAGAATACCTTATGCACCTATGGTAGGAGCATTGGTAGGTGTAACTGCACTTATCCCTGTTGTTGGCGGTTTTATCGGAGCGATAGTAGGTGCATTTATGATAGTGACGGTATCTCCGATTAAAGCGGTTATCTTTATTGTATATCTGCTTATTTTACAACAGCTTGAAGGTGACCTTATTTATCCTAAGGTTATGGGCAGCCGTGTGAATCTGCCTGCAATATGGATTATGGCAGCAGTAACAATAGGAGGCGAACTTGCCGGTCCTGTTGGTATGCTTTTAAGTGTGCCTGTCGCTTCAACATCTTATGTGCTTATTAAAGAAGCAACATTAAACAGAGAACGCAGACTTTCTGTTAAAAAGCAATAAACTTAAAAAAGTAAATAAAAAGTCCTGTTACATATACATTAAAACAATAGTTATACGTTTTAATTCTTTTGGTGGTTATTGTTTTGATATATTTCTGTCTTTTATCGGTTAAATTTTTTGCTTCATCAAACCGTGCTTGTTACAGTAAACATACAGATAACCTCTGCCACGGAGCTGAAGTCTTGTTTCGGCATCGCCTTCCGGATAGAGTTTTACAAACTGCACTCTATCGCAAGTGATAAAGGCGATAAAAGAAATAAGAAAATAAAATATTTGAGGATATGTTCCTGTTAATAACAGTATCACCTGACATAAGTTCCATAACGGAAACCCCCAAAGCATAACTCAAAGGCTCTATTAGAGAAACGTCAGGCAACCCTTTTGCCGTTTCCCATTTTGAGATTGCCTTACAACTCACTCCTATTTGTTCTGCAAGCCGAGTTTGTGTAATGCCTTTTGCTTCACGCAATCTTTTTATTACAGAAGCAGTTATATAACTATTCATCAGTATCATCTCCTTGAATACATTATAGCTGTATATAAAGGGAATGACAACCTACGCTTCGTGGAAGTCAAAAATATCAGGTGTTTTTTATATCTCAAATCCTGAATTTTGGTAATAGTGATGAGTGAAAAAGGAAAAAGTAATAAGTAAAAATCCCTCTTGCAAAAAAGCAAAAGGGATTTTTTTGTGGCGGAGAGTTAGGGATTCGAACCCTAGGTGAGTTTCCCCACACAGCATTTCGAGTGCTGCACCTTCGACCACTCGGACAACTCTCCCCGTATACGACTTGCTTATTCTAACAAAAAAGAACAGAAAAGTCAATACATAATCAAATATTTACACTCTTAACTCCTTCAGATGTCAGATAATAAACTTCATCAAAACCGCAATTTCTGCAAAAATTAACAGCATCTTCAAAAGCGAAATTGAGAGCGATTACATCATGAGCATCACTTGTGACGGTTATCTTTCCGCCTTTTTTCTTTATATGCTTTAAAATAAACTCGGCAGGATAAGGTTTGCTGTTACCGCAACGGAACATAGCGCCTGTATTAACCTCGAATAAAATATCCTTTCTTTTATCCGTTATTCTGTCAATTGCTTCAAGAGCATATTTCTGATACGTTTCGTCATTTTCGTCAAACTGCTTTGCTTTCTCATTAAATTTTGTTATAAGATCAAAATGCCCGACAACATCTGCATCAGTAGCAAGAACAAAGTCAGCAAGACTGAAAAAATAATCCTTTGCCATTTCGTTCCTGTTTCCGCCGTAAAATTCATTCACGGCTCTGTCGAGAACTTCGGCTGAATAGTCAACAGAATAAAACTTACCGTCTTTATGAATTTGATGCACGGAAGCAATTTTATAATCAAAACTGTACTCATCTTTTATGTCCATATCTGAGTCAAGTTCTATACCGCAGAGAATATCAATTTTATCTTTATATTTTTCTTTTAATGCGTTTATTTCTTTATAGTATAAACGCAATTTTTTGTTAGTCATTGCCCAATCATTTTCAAAATTCATGGGACAATGACCTGAAAAGCCCAAAGAAACAAAACCGAGTTCAATGGCTTTTTGTACCATTTCTTCTGCTGTATTGTTACCGTCACAGTATTTTGTATGGGTATGACAATTTGATTTTAACATTCCGACCAAACCTTTTAGTAGTTATTTTCGATATATCCGAGGAAGTCCGCAACGGCACCCTTGTTACAGTGACAAGCGTGAAACTCGCATACTGCGTGTATATCTTGTGGCGCCTGCTTGCAACAAGCGGGGTGACTGACGGTTTTGAGCATATCAAGGTCGTTGTAGTAATCACCTATGGCACCGATATTTTCTTCGGGTATGGAAAGCATTTTTGCAAGAGCAAGTACAGCGTTGCCTTTGTGAGTAGTTGAAGCAACCATATCAAAAGAAACAATTGCCGTATCAATGTATTTGAGATTATCGGGTGAAATCGACAGAACGTACTCTTTGATTTCAGCCTTGAGCCAAGGACGGCAGAAAAAGATGACTTTGCCCCATCTTCCTTTGGGTACTTCATCAATGTTGCTGCACTTTTTGTGAGTC
Organism: uncultured Faecalibacterium sp.; assembly: GCA_964397395.1. Taxonomy (GTDB): domain Bacteria; phylum Bacillota; class Clostridia; order Oscillospirales; family Acutalibacteraceae; genus UBA6857. The sequence continues at coordinate 25,523 of CAYNIN010000017.1, read as the reverse complement.
AAAGTGTCAATCCACATCATACATGGCGACATGATTTTCGGTCTTACAAGATAAATCATATCATCTGTAAAAACACCTATTTCAAGGGCAGGAAACTTTTCCATAGTTTTTCGGATAACATCAATTCCGCTTTCGGGTATAGGGTTAAACCATACCATCTCTTTTTTTGAAAAGTCATATATACCTGCACCGTTGAGAACTACGGCAGGAGTAGTGACATCGGGCAGATTCATATAGTGAGGAGTAAGTGACTCTACATTTCTTGCCGAAGCAAGAGTGAAGTTACCGCCGAGTTTATGCACAAAGCGGTCAATTGCCTTTGTGTTTACCTTTGGTGTTCTGCGTAATTTATTATTGAGTGTGCCGTCAATATCTGAAACTATAAGCCAATCTGAATAACTTTTTTCTTTTTTCATAATGCACCTTAATAATTATAAATAATGTTGTCCTTGTATTTTTCCGCAAGACTGTAAAGTTCATCTTTTGTAACATAAGCCGTTGTGCAACCCACAGCAGTAACGCATTTACCTCCCGTAATATTACCGAAAAGAACGCATCTTTCAATGGGTTCGTCCGTCATAAGACCAAAAGCAAACCCTGCAAAGAAAGCGTCGCCTGCACCCGTAGAATCAACGTGCTTAAATTCATCTATGCTCTTAACGAAGGTGTAACTTTTTTTGTCATAAATAAGACAGCCGTCTTTGTCAAGCTTAACAATGGCCTTTTCAAAAAAACTGCTCAAAAACTCGGCTGCTTTTTTGGGATCTTTTTCACCCGTAATAAGTGCAGCCTCTTTTCTGTTAGGAAGGTAATAGTCGGCAATTTCAAGTCTTTCTTTGAACATATCAAAGTTCATTCCCTCAATATATCCCGTGTCAAGAATAATCACCGAACCGTTATCCTTGAGTTTGCGGTAAACATCCGCATAATCCTCGTGCATAGCAACGACTTTTGCACCCTTTAATGCATTATAAATTTTTTCCGAGTCTGCTCTGTAATTTATATTGCCGTATGACCAGAAAGTTCTGTCTTTTTCTGTTATTGCCGCCGCAGTAATATTAACTGCAACCTTGTCGCCGTCATAAATATTAACAGGCTTACAGCCAGCCTTTTTAAATTCATTCAATGCAAAAGCCGAAAACATATCTTCTGAAAGTTCTGTTACGATTTTTACGTCAATACCGAGCCTTGAAAGTGTTACCATCGTACCCGGAACGCCGCCGCCAAGGCAAAGAGAAAACTTGTCTGTAAAAATTTCCTCGCCCTCCAGCGGAAGTCTTGGCATACCCTCAAAAAGCAAATCAACATTTGTCTTGCCGTAACCTGCCGCAAAACTCATTTAATCATCTCCGTAAGTCTTTTTTATTATTTTATCTTACAGATTTAACAAAGTCAATGCTTTACTGTGATTTTAAAAGTTCATCTTTAATTTTTTCGATAATCTTCTTTTCAAGTCTTGAAATGTAACTTTGTGAAATGCCAAGCATATCTGCAACCTGTTTTTGTGTGTACTCCTTTGAACCAAAAAGTCCGAAACGCATTACGGTTATCTGCTTTTCTCTTTCTTCAAGTCCATTGACTATTTTGAGCAGTTGCTTTTTTTCATCCTCCGTTTCTATGTTTCGGTTAACAACATCGGTATCGCTTCCCAGAACATCGGAAAGAAGAAGTTCGTTTCCGTCCCAATCAATATTCAAAGGCTCATCAATGGACATCTCGTTCTTTTGGTTAGCAGTCTTTCTCAAGTGCATAAGTATTTCATTTTCGATGCATCTTGAAGCGTAAGTTGCAAGTTTAATTTTCTTTCCCGGGCAGAAAGTGTTTACCGCTTTGATTAGCCCTATTGTACCAATAGAAACAAGATCTTCTATGCCCACGCCCGTATTTTCAAACTTCCTTGCTATATAAACAACAAGGCGAAGATTGTGCGTAATGAGCAGTTCTCTGTTCTTATAATTCTTTTCGGCAAATTCTGACAGAATTTCTTCTTCTTTTTCTTTACTCAGCGGTGCAGGCAAATTTTCGCATCCGTTTATGTAATTAACCTCTTTATCAAAAGAAATAACATAGACTATCTTTTCTTTAAGTGTAACCAATAACCTTTTAAACCGTTGTAACATAATTTTCTCCCTTACTTGAAGATTCATCAAAGATTGTGCTGTATAAAAGTGCGCCGTACTCTCCCCCACGAATTTTGCTTTTAGTCAAAGCAATGACAGGCTTTGTAAGAGTTGTATTCAGCGAGATACCTTTTACTTCGGCTTTTTGTGCCCTGAATGACGGTATAACGCCGCTGAAACCAACAGAGGAACACGGGATATACCTGACCGCAAAATGCGAACCGTCGCCGTTTTCAAAAGAAAAAATACTTTCAGGAATAATGCTTTTGAAAACATCGTAAGAGCATACTATGACACCTTCAGAAGAAAAAGGGTCTGTAAGACAGTTCCCCGTGTCGTAAAGTGCTCTGCATTTAAAAGTCTTGTCAAAAGCAGTAACCGTCAAAGTATAAACTGTGTTTTCCGGAGTTTTTGTTTTAAACAGACGTGCAAAAAGTTTAACGCCCAGGTAGCATATCACCGTAAGAATCGCAAGAGTCACCGTGTCAATGTCAAAATATACCACTCCGCTGCTGTAATACATATTTTCAGGTGCAATAAAGAACCATATTCCAAAAATCAGCCCTGCAAAAATGCAGTTGACACCAAGAAAAATCAGACTCGTTTTTACAAAGAATCTGTAACTTTTAAAACCGAAAGCAACTAAAACTATCATTATGAGAGCAGGCAGTCTGCTGACAGCAACCGCAGAATCATTTGCATCAGGTATAAGTAAAACAAGAGAGTAAAAGCCTGCCATAACTGCAGAGATTATCATTCTGATTCTGCTGCAGTCAATTTTGCCGATGAAAGCAGTCGAAAGCAAAAGCCCGTAGTTTATGTAAATATTTATTATTATAAGCACATCGGCATAAATAACTCTTCCCATAGCATCACCTAAAAATATTATATGGTTGTGCAGTTGATAATTATGTCGAGAAAAGCGGTAAAAAAAGAAAACTCAACTGCAAAAAAGACAGTTGAGTTTTTCTGTAAAATACTGTTACATATTTTCCGCTTCTTCTCTTTTAAGTTTGTTGGCAGTAACCTGAGCGGTGATTTCGTCCATAAATGAGCCGTGAAGTTTGAACTTAGTTGAGAAGATAATAAGTGAAACGAAGAAAAGAACGGCAGGAATAACGGAAAGCATAAGTGTGATTGCAAGTTTAGCACTTTCGGGATTCTGACTGTGCAAATCGCCGTCATAATTTGAAAGACCCAGGGAAGCAAAAAGGATAATTGTCTGTACCGTGTAAGCCATTTTTTGAAGGAAGCCTTTCATGGAGAAAGTAACAGACTCCGCTCTGAATCCCATTTTCACTTCACCGTAGTCAACAACGTCGGCAAGGAAAATAGTCTGTGCAATAAACATTGACGCCATACCGATTGCACAAATACAGTAGAAAACATTCATAACCATAAGGTTGTTTGTAAATGCACCGACGGAGATGCCCACGTAACCGATACCTGCAACAAGCAGAGAAACCTGATAAGCCTTACGCTTTGACATATACTTTGTAAGCATAGGAAGAAGCAACAAGCCAACAACGGAACCTACCGCCTGGAAAATTGAGAAAACAGACTGCTTTTTCGGGTCACCGACAACAACATCAAAGAAATATGCCGCAACACCTGAAGTAAGATACCAACCTGCATTGGAAATCATAGCAAAAAGCATAAATACGATAAGTTGGTCGTTGGATTTAATAATTTGAAGAGCCTTACCGAAAGAGAACTTTTCAGGTGCATTTGTTGTGATTTTTTCTTTTGTAGTTGCTACGGAAGTACCCGAGAAGAACACAAGACAAGCTGCACAAACAAGAGCGCAGACAAAGAAACTGCGTGAGTCATAAACCTTAACAGTTTCGCCAAGTTCATTGACCTGTTCCGTTTTACTGAAAGCAGACATAAGAATAGGAGCACCGATTGCAACGATACCCTGACCCAAGCCCGAAAAAGTTCTTGCAAGGGTGGAAATAAGACTTCTTTCCTTCGGGTCACTTGTGAACGAGGGCACCATTGACCAATAAGGAATATCTGCAAGAGTGTTCGACATACCCCAGGCAACATACATAACTGCAACATAAGCCATAAGTGCCGTGCCGCTTAAGTTAAAGGGGTTTGAAAAAAGGAATATAAGTACAAAAGCATTAAGAATAGAACCCGTTAAAATCCAGGGTCTGTACTTACCCATTTTTGTATGGGTGTTGTCAACAATTGTGCCCATCATAGGGTCGTTGATACCGTCCCAGATTCTTGCAATAGGTGTCAGAACAAGAAGAAAGCCTTCGCCGAGTTTGAGAACGTTGGTAAGATACTGGGAAAGGTATGAATAAAACATACCGTAACTAAGGTCAAGACCGATAGCGCCGATACCGTAACCAAGTTTGCTTTTTAAATATTTTATACTGTTCATATTAAATTACCTTCCGTAATTTTATTTGTTATTTGATGCCGTCAATATAATTTTCAATTTCCGCTTTTGTAACAGTTTCAATCTGATGGCAGAAATTCACAGAACATACGCAGATTTGAGCATCTCCCGTATCGAAGCAGGAAAATTTGTTGCCGCAGTATTCAAAAAAGTTTTCATCGACATAAGCAGAAAAATCATAAGTTGAAAGACCTCCGGAAATACCGCTGCCCTCTTTTTTAAGAATACTTTCCTTCATAACCCACAGTTTTGTGAAAAGTTTATCTTTATCTGATGAGTTTTTAAGAAGACGGTACTCATTTTCTGCAAAAAATCTTTTCGCAATTCTTTCGTTGAAGACTGTGTTGACCTGTATATCGCAACCTGTTTCTTTACTGTCAACGGTACATAAAACATACTTGCCGCTATGACTGATATTAAAGAAAATATCCTCATTTTTAAGATACGGCTTTTTGTTTTCACCGTAACAGAAACTAAACCGCTCAAGTCCGAAATTTCTTTTAAGCATATATCCTAAAAGAACTCTGCCCACGAAAGAAGGATTATTCGCTTTTCTGTCTTTATCGGATAAATTAATTATATTTTCAGCACTTCTTATCTTGTCAAAAAAGTTTTCGTCAAAATCAGAAATATCAATAAGACCCGTCATTTGAGAAGTTATTTTCAATCGTAATAGTTTCTGTGGGCATAAGAATTGCAGATACAATATAAACAGTTAAACCGCCGCCGATAAAGAAGGTTGCAATAACAACGGCAAGTCTGATAAGTGTTGCATCAACATTGAAATATCTTGCAAAGCCGCCGCAAACACCGCTGATTTTTTTGTTACTGCTCTTTTCAAGACGTCTTGCGGGTGTAATTTCAACATAATCTTCGGGGGCTGCAGGGAATACAAAACCCAAAGCAACATAGATAACAAGAGCAGGAACAACTGCAGTATAAAGAGCGATACAAGTAACAATAATTCTGATTAAAGTGGGGTCAATATCAAAGTAATTGCCCACACCTGCACAAACACCGCAAATTTTTTTATTTCTGCCTAAATAAAGTTTTTTCATTTTATCTGTCTCCTTTTTATACGGTTCCACTTTGCTGTTTTGTAACGGCAAGTGTATTTTTCATTAAAACGGCAATCGTCATAGGTCCGCATCCGCCGGGCACGGGAGTGATAAAGGATGCCTTTTCTTTCACGTTTTCAAAATCAACATCACCGCAGAGTTTTCCGTTTTCGTCACGGTTAATACCCACGTCTATAACAACGGCGCCCTCTTTAATCATATCGGCGGTTACGAATTTCTTTCTGCCCACAGCAGCAACTACTATATCCGCCATTGAAACAATCCGTGAAAGATTTGCAGTTTTTGAATGACAGACCGTAACGGTTGCATTTTTTTCAAGCATTAACGATGCCATCGGTTTTCCGACAATATTGCTTCTGCCGATTATAACACAATGTTTACCCGAAACATCAATATCATAATAGTCAAGCAGTTCCATCACACCCTTAGGTGTGCAGGAAGCAACGGTATAGTCACCTGTCCACATTTTGCCGACATTTACCTTTGAGAAAACGTCAACATCTTTTTCAGGTGAAATTGCATCTATAACTGCTTTTTCATCAAGATGTGCAGGCAAAGGAAGTTGGCAGAGTATACCGTTAACTTTTTTATCTGAATTGAGTTTTTCAATCAATGAAAGCAGTTCTGACTGAGTTGTTTCTTCAGGCAAAGCAAATTCGAGGGATTTTATACCCGTCAAATCACAAGCCTTCTTTTTATTTCCGACATAAACTTTTGAAGCAGGGTCATCACCGACAATTATCACCGCAAGGCAGGATTCAATCCCCTTTTCTTTAAGTTCAAGAACTTCTGCTTTTACCTTGTTTTTAATATAAGATGAAACCTCTTTACCGTCAATTATTTTGTACATCGGCAGCATTCTCCTTTGCTTCATCTTTAATATAAATATAGGTCTTTTCTCCGCCTTTGTCTGTTACATAGACGGGAATATAAAACCTTTTCGGGAACCAATCACGCTTACCTTTTGCACGTCTTTTTTCGGCTTTAACAGCTTTTCTCTGTGCTTTTTTACGCTCGTGTTCAAGAGTTTTTGTATTAAGATAGAAATAGTCAACGCCTTCAATTTCTTTCGGGTGTTTTGTGCGAATTACCAAAAGAACCGCCAGAAGTATACCGCAAACGGCAACAATAGCAATTGAAAGAAGTTGCGATGCACGAAGTCCCGTATTACCTACGTAAAGGCTGTCAGTACGAAGACCCTCTACAATGGCTCTTTCAAGTCCGTACCACACACCGTACATAAGGAAAATCTGACCGCTGAATTTGCGGAATTTTTTAAGAGTGATATATAAAAGCACAAAGCCGAGAATGCACCAGACGCTTTCATAAAAGAAAGTGGGATGCACGAAAAGGTTGTTTTCTGCAATATATTCGGCAACGTTTTCAACATTTTCAAGACCGAATTTGTCGGGATTTTTTGCGATATACTGTACAACGGTATCGCTCATCATACCAAAGTTTTTATAAGTAAAAGTACCGAATGCCTCTTGATTTGCGTAGTTGCCCCATCTGCCGATACCCTGACCGATTAAAAGGCTCATACCTACCAAATCAAGCAAGTTCGGTATGTTTATCTTTCTCAATCTGCACACAATCAGACCACACAGGAGTCCGCCGATGATACCGCCGTAAATAGCCATACCGCCTTCCCATATTTTAGGAATATCGGCAATGTGTCGGGAGTAATAATCCCACTCGAATGCCACGTAGTAGGCTCTTGCACCGATGACGGCACCGATTGTGCCCCCGATAAGAATATCAATCATATAGTCTAAATTGATTTCCCAGGTGTAAGCGATTCTGCCACCAAAAAGAACGGCAAGAAGATAGCCGAAAGCAATAATTGCGCCGTACCACCTGACTTGAGTAAATCCAAGGTCGAGAATCTGAGAAACCTCAAATTCATGAGCGATACCTGCAAAACTAACAAGAACTGAATCCAAAAGTATACCTCCTCTTTTACCAGGTCAACTGCGTTACGGCAATCATAACCGGCATAGTAAGAATTGAAATAAAACTGACCAGAGCAACGGTTTTTGAAGCAACCGAAGCATCTCTGTCAAACTTTGTAGCAAACATAAAGGTATTGTTACCCGAAGGCACGCAAGCCGTAATAACAGCCGCTGTAAGAAGCATACCCTTTATTCCGCAAAGATAATAAACACCCATACACACCAAAGGCATAATGATAAGTTTAAACAACGCAACAAGATAAATCTTTTTATCGGTAAACATTGATTTTAAATCGGTGCGTGAAAGATATGTACCGAAAATAAGCATTGCAATCGGCGAATTTAGCGCTGCGAGCATTTCAATCGGCTCACTTAAAACATAGGGCACATTTATCTTTAAAAGGAAAATCGGCAAACCGATTATAACAGAAATAACCCCGGGATTTACAAAGATTTTCTTTAAATCAAGTTTTTCCTTTTTCTTGCTCATAAGAATGATACCGTGAGTAAAGTTAAGAATGTTATAAACTATAACTCCGCTTGAACAGTAAAAGACACCTTCTGCACCGATAATTGCCTGAGCAAGAGGCAAAGCCATAAAACCTACGTTACCGTAAACCGATGCAAACTTGTAAACAGGGTTATCCTCATTATGTCTGTTTCTGAAAAAAGGAATATTGAGTAAAATTCCGATAATATGTGTAGCCGCCGCAATACCGAATGAAATGAAGAACTTCTTAACGGTATCCTCATTCATTTCAATCTGAATAAAGGAGTTTATAATTGTGCAAGGTACAATTATGTACAAAAGCAGGTCAACGGATTTCCTTGCAGTTTTTTCTGTAAAAATACCAACCTTATCGCAGACAAAGCCAATGAGAACAATTACATAAAGAACTCCGACCTGGGTTGCAGCGGAAAGCAGATTTGACAAAAACAAAATGACACTTCCTAAAAATGTTATACGCGTTCTGCTCTAACTTTACTTTCGGCATATAAAGCCGAAATGAAAGAGAAAATAAAGAAAGCAAAAATTATATCCGTTATGTTATAAGGGTAACTCGGGTTATAATATTCACCCGATGAAATTACCGAGAGAATAACTCTCGACATACTCACTGTGAAAGAAAGGAATGCTGCCGACAGTCCGAATCCCGTTATTCTCCATCTGCTTATATCGCTGTAAATTCCTGAAGAAACCTGGGAAAAAGCAGTAAAGAACATTATCATCAAAGAAACGGAAACAAGTTCAAGGAGCAATTCCGAAACTCTTATAAAACTTATCTGCTCAATAAACAGGCAGACGAGTCTGAAACCCGACCATGCAATCGGAGCAACAGACAAAATCTTGTGGTTTTCAATTTTCGAATTACCCTTAATAAATCCTTTTGCGAGAAAAAGAAAGTAGATACCCGAGAAGAATGCAAAAATCATTCTGAAAAACGTGGGTATTGTTCCCGATGCCATCATAGCCTTAAAGACACTTGAGGCAGAAATATTTACCTCATTAACAGAAGTTACACAACCGACAAAAGAATAAATGAAGTCATAGAAAAGTGAAACCGAAAAAAGTGCTGTAAGTATACCGGTAGTCTTATTTTGCAAAGTGTGATATTCAATATCCGATGCATCTTTACTGATATATGACACAACGATAAATGCCACAGATACAATTGCAAGAAAGCCGTAAAGAAAATATTTCATAAAACTTCCGCCTGTGAAAAATCCGGTTTCTGCATCAATATATAAAACTGACTGAACGCATCTGAGTACAGTTGCCGCAACTGCCGCAATAAGCATTATAGACGGCAGAAATTTAAGGGAAACTGCAGAATTTTTTGCTTTAATTTTCATTTTCAGTTACTCCTGTATAAATTCTTTGTTCAGAGGGAATATAGTCTCGATTTGCTACATAGTTCTCAATTCTCTCATCGACGGGAACGTACTTTCTGCTGTTAGCAATACTCTTATAAGCAGGACGTATAATTTTGCCGCCCGTTATAAGTTCCTCAATTCGATGAGCAGACCAACCCGTAATTCTTGCCGTTGCAAAAATCGGAGTGTAAAGGTCTTCGGGGATACCGAGCATCCTATAGATAAGACCTGAATACAGGTCAACATTTGCACACATAATCTTGCTCTTACCCTTAACTTTTTCGAACACTTCAGGAGTAAGAGTTTCGATATAATTGAGAAGTTCGAAATCCTTTTCATAACCGTTTTTATAAGCAAATTCTTTTGCTTTTCTTTTGAGAATAACGGCTCTCGGGTCAGAAACAGTATAAACAGCGTGACCCATACCGTAAATAAGACCTGTACCGTCACCTGCTTGTTTTCTGACAATCTTTTCAAGGTAATCAAAGACCTGCGATTTATCAGTAATATCTTCAACGTTAGCCTTGATTTCTTCAACCATCTTGCTGACCTTGATGTTGGCGCCGCCGTGACGGTTACCTTTAAGAGCACCGATAGAAGCGGCAAAGGAAGAATATGTATCCGTACCGCTTGAAGTGAGAACTCTCGTTGTAAAGGTCGAGTTGTTACCTCCGCCATGTTCAGCGTGAAGAATAAGACAAATATCAAGAAGTTTTGCTTCCTCATCGGAGAACTTTCTGTCACGACGAAGAGCACGCAGAATTACTTCTGCCGTTGAGAGTCCTTTGTTATCGGGGTGAATGAACATACTTTTTCCGTAAAATTTCATTCTCTTAACCTGATATGCGTTACACATCATAACAGGCATTTGTGCAATAATCTGAATAGACTGACGAAGAACATTGTCAATTGAAAGGTCGTCAGGGTTATCGTCAAATGAATATGATACAAGAATGCATCTTGCAAGTTTATTCATAATATCCATTGAAGCGTTCTTCATAAGAACATCTTCAACATAAGTAAGAGGAAGTTCACGGCAAACCCCGAGAACAGAACGGAATCTGTCAAGTTGCTGCAGCGTGGGAAGTTGACCGAAAAGAAGAAGATATGCAACTTCTTCAAAACCGAAACGGTTTTCTTTTTCACATGCTTCAACTATTTCGTTTATATTGATACCTCTGTATTTAAGCACACCGTTTTTCGGCACACGTTCACCGTCGTCGATGTAATAACCTTCAACAGAACAAACATTTGTAAGACCTGCCATAACGCCCGTGCCGTCGGGGTTTCTCAAGCCTCTTTTTACGCCGTACTTCCAGAACTGATCAAGGTCAATTTTGGATTTCTTCTCTATCTTTTCGCTTAACTCTTTAAGACGGTCAGGTGAAATCGGGTTAATTGAATCGTACATATTTTGCTTTGCCTCCCGAAAAAAATAAAATATTACCACATTACAATGTAATTACCTTTCATTTTATAACATATACTTTATAAAGTCAAGGTTTTAAAAGAATTTTAACCTTGGCAAGTAAAAAAAGCAAAAGCAGGTTTAGTCAATGAAAACAAATCTTATTTTAACATTTATACTGTTTATTTTCGCTTTATTCTTCCCTTTTATTATTTTTGCATTTGACGGTGCTCAGAGCGGACAAACCGAAGAAAATATTTCCGAAACCGTAATAACCGAAGTGCAGGAAAGCAGTACCGCTGAAACAGAAACGGTAACTGAATCAGTAACCGAAAAAGAAAATATCGAAACCGTTTCAGTATTATCCGTTTCATCGGGCAAAGTAACGGAAATTTCTCTGTTTGATTATCTTGTAGGAACTGTAAGCGCTGAAATGCCTGCCTCATACCACGAAGAAGCATTAAAAGCACAAGCCGTTGCCTGTTATACATATCTTAAGTGGATAAAAGAAAACAGTGAAAGCGACACTTCTGATATCACCGACAGTTCGAGCAAGCATCAAGCATACCTGACGGACAGTGAACTAAAAGAAAAATGGGGCAAAAACTACGATATTTACCGAAAAAAAATTGAAGACGTTGTAAACTGCATTCAGGGTGAATACCTGGAATATAACGGCGAAACAGCAATGACGGTTTACCATGCCCTTTCTTGCGGTAAAACAAACTCAGCACAGGAAGTGTGGGATTCCGCTGTGCCCTACCTGGTTTCTGTTAATGCCCCCGGGGACAAACTTTCGGAAAGTTATAAAAATATCGTCACTGTCAGTCGGGAAGATTTTTGCAAAAAACTTTCCGATTTTAATATTAGTTTAGATGAAGAAAAAATTTCTGATTCAATTAAAACCGATGAAAGCGGATATTTTTCTTCATTGGAATATGATAATGAAATCCTATTTCCCAGCGATATACGAAGTGCCTTTTCTCTCGACAGTCTTAACTTCAAAATTTCAACAGACGACGGCACCGTTACTTTCACAGTCTACGGCAAAGGTCACGGTGTCGGTATGAGTCAGTACAGTGCCGACTATATGGCAAGACAGGGCTACAATTATGATGAAATTCTGGCACATTTTTATAAGGGTACAACTCTTGAAAAACAATAATTTAACCTTCAGATAAAATTATAATTTACAAAATTACACAGTAGTGATATAATGTAACCAACAAAGCAAAAGGAATGATAAAATGTTTGTAAGAGTTAACAGTATTGGTATGCTTGGAATGAACAGTTTCGGCGTCGGCGTTGAAGCTTCACTTGATGCAGGTATGATTCGTTTTGATATTGTGGGTCTGCCCGATACGGCTGTAAGCGAATCCCGTGACAGAGTGCGGTCTGCTGTCAAAAACAGCGGTTTCAAATATCCCACATCAAGAATTACCGTGAATCTTTCCCCTGCCGATATAAAAAAAGAGGGCCCCGTTTATGACCTACCGATTTGTATTGCATTGCTTATCGCATCGGGGCAACTTCACTGCGACGTTTCAAAAAGTGCCTTTATCGGTGAACTTTCGCTAAACGGCAAGGTGCGGAAAGTCAACGGTACTCTGCCAATGGTTATTAAAGCCCAGGAACTTGGTATAAAAGAAATTTTCATTCCTGCCGCCAATGCAAGTGAAGGTTGCGTTGTCAAAGGAATTGACATTTATCCCGTAACAAGTGTTGCCCAACTTTGCGAACATCTTTCAGGTAAAAAGCAGATTAACAAAGTTAATGCTTCGTTTTACGGTGAATATGAAAGACCGCCCGAATTTACCCCGGATTTTGCTGATGTCAAAGGTCAGTTTCAGGTTAAAAGAGCCCTTGAAATTGCGGCAGCGGGCGGACATAATGTGCTTATGATCGGCCCTCCCGGTTCAGGTAAAAGTATGCTTGCCAAAAGGCTTCCGTCAATTCTTCCCGATATGACCTTTGAAGAAAGCCTTGATGTTACAAAGATGTACTCAATTGCAGGCGAACTCCCCGATTCCGTTTCTCTTATCAAATCAAGACCTTTCCGTTCTCCTCATCATACGATTTCTACTGCAGGTCTTTCAGGCGGCGGAAGAATACCACGACCCGGTGAAATCAGTATGGCTCATCACGGGGTGCTGTTTCTCGACGAACTGCCCGAATTTTCACGTCTTTCAATGGAAGCCATGCGTCAGCCTATCGAAGACGGTAAAATCACCATATCAAGAGTGTCGGGCTCTCTGACATATCCTTGCGAGGTCATGCTGGTCTGCGCTATGAACCCCTGCCCTTGCGGTTATTACGGACATCCTACGAAGCCCTGCACTTGCGCAAAGGGTATGCCGTCAAAATATCTTTCAAAGGTAAGCGGACCCGTTCTTGACAGACTTGACATACACATCGAAGTTCCGCAGGTTGAGTTCGGTAAACTCTCTGCCGATGAAAAAGGCGAATCTTCTGCGGAAATTAAGAAGAGAGTCAATGCTGCAAGAGCAATTCAGAATGAACGCTTCAAAAACACTACCGTCACCTGCAACGCAAAGATGACTCCGTCGATGACAAGAAAACATTGTAAACTTGATGAAAAAAGCATTAAAATGCTTGAAAACTGCTTTGAAACCCTTGGTCTTTCAGCAAGAGCCTATGACAAAATTCTTCGTATTTCAAGAACAATTGCCGACCTTGACGGCAGTGAAAATATTGAACTTGAACATATTACGGAAGCGGTTCATTACCGCTCTCTTGACAGAAAGTTCTGGGGTAAATAAAAAACACAGTGGCTGCTCGAAAGAAGCCACTGTTATTTTTTATGCAGAGAAAGCAATGAGTGCTACGGAAAGAGCAAACATAAACTGTCCCGAATAATATGTTGCATGATTGAGAACAAAGTTGAAAGAATTGTTTTTCTTTTCTTCGCCGAAATAAATCCAGGAAAGAACAATATCGGAGAAAAGGAATAAAAGTGCGCCGATTTCAAAAACAATAAATGCAGCAGACTTTGTAAGAATTGAACTCACAAGAGCGGTACCTGCCATTGTGCCGAGAATAAGGCTGTAAACAAAGATGATGCCTTTATATTTACCGTAATCCAGTTTGCTTGGTTTTTCGAGAATAAACGTAACAACGGCAACGAGAAGACCGACACCAAGAGCACAAAGCATATTCTTCCAATTAAGATTAACCGCACCAATCATAGCAGCCATATAGAAGAAGTGTCCGATGCCGAAAACCGTGAAACCGGAAACAAGGTATGTACCGTCATCTTTAGGATATACCCACTTCTGATCAAGGAAAATATCACCGAGCAGACCGAATATGCCGCCGAGAATAATAAGCACGGCATATTTGTACTTAGCTGTTGACGGATCAACCGTTGTACCTGCAGCCGCAGTAAGAATGAAGAAAATACTTACGGCAGCTTTAATGAAAACACCTGGAAGCGATCTTTGCTTATGGCATTTCACACAAAAAACAACGAAACATACTGCACCTAATAAAATTGTAATATACGGCAACATAAAACCCCTCCCCGAAAAATTATTCGCCGATTATTTCAATACCTCTTTCAGTTCTTGAAGCTGCAAGTTCTTCAAATACTTGTTGCTTCTTCTTACCTGTAAGGTCATAGAAGAACAAAGGAATCGCACAAAGAAGAAGGCTTATGCCGGGTACGATGGTAACAAGACAGAACATTGCAAAATTTTGAGAAGATGAAAGGCTGTTAATAGCATCAACAACCTGCTGACCGCTGCCTACATTGAGTTTGCTTACATCAATATTAACAACAACATACATAACGATAATCATAACCGTTGCAAATGCGTTGCCGATTTTATTAACGAAGGACTGACAGGCAGAACCAAGACCTGTATCTCTGTAGCCTGTTTTCCACTCCATATAGTCAAGACAGTCACAAACCATTGCGAATGAAACGTTGTTAATAACGCCAAGAGGAATTGCAGAAATAAGCATAAAGGGGATGCAGATAAGAAGATTCTTTGTTGTCCAGCCGATAATAAGTGTACAACAACTTGCAAGAAAACCGCCGATGCAGGAAACAATCATAATTTGCTTATACTCAAATTTCTTGTAAAGTTTGGGAAGGAAAATCATTGCACCAAACATACCGACGGCGGCGCAAACCTGAATAACAAGAGCAACCGTAGAAATGTTTGAGTTATACTCCTCAACAGTTGTAGGCTTACTGCCGATATAAAAACCTGAATAACGGGCAACGTGAGGGGCAGCGGCCTGAAGCATATATCTTCCGAATGAAAGCATACCTGAAAGAACAACAAGCATAAGAGGCTTACAGGTTAAAATTCTCTTAAGGGATGAAGGTTCACCGGGTGCTCTCTTAGTTGCGTTGGGAAGTTGAATTCTTTCTTTTGTAGTAAAGGAAGCGATTGAGAAAAGAGGCATACCGATAAGAGCCATTGAAACAGCCATAATAGCATATTTTACAATGTTTGCCTGCTTAACGTCCATATCAGCAACAACATAGCCGACAATAATGGGAAGTGCAACGGTAACGGCTGAACCGATGCCGCCTACGGTCTTACCGTAGGAAATGATGTTACCTCTTTCTTTTGCATCGGGAGTCATAACATTAGGCAGGCTCCAGAAAGGCACGTCACTTACGGTGTAAATCATACCCCAGGCAACATAGACAACCGAAACGAATACATAAAGCCAGATGCTCTGATTTTCAGTATCAAAACCGGGATTAACAAACATAAGTATTGTGAGAATTGCAATGGGAATTGCAGTTGCAACGGGATAAGGCTTCATTCTGCCTTTTTTAAATGATACACGGTCCATTACCATACCCATCATCGGGTCGTTGATTGCATCCCATACTCTCGCAAGAAGCATAAGCATGATAACGAACATAGGTGTAAGGCAAAGCACACTCATATAGTAGTCAGTGATGTAACTTGACATACAACTGTAAACAAGTCCCTGACCAAGTGCGGCTATTGCATAAGATTGCACTTCTTTTTTAGGTACATATTTTTTCTGTTCCATATTATTCCTCCAAGAATAGTTATAATATCTTTATAATTATAGCACATTTTTAAATAATTTGTCATATTTTATACAAATTTTAATCTTCGTTAAAGTAGAAAAAATGAGTCTCATTTTGTTACTATTTACCAAAAATCTGAAGTGCTCTTGTAAAATCAGAACTTAATCTGTATTATAAAAATCAGAAAGGTTGTGGATCGTATGAACGGCAAATCAAAATATTTCACAGAAACTTTTGCTTGGCACTCACCGTCTGAAACCGACGAAACGTGTATGTTTGTTAAAAACAACGTTAGGTTTTCATTGCTTACACCTCAACTTCTCCGAGTTGAGTGTGATAAAAAGGGAGTTTTTACCGACAAGCCCACTCAGGTTGTCATTAACAGAAACTTCTGTAAACCGCAGTTTAAAGTTATCGAAAACGGTGATGTAGTAATTATAACAACATCAAAGGCTATTTTTATTTATGATACAAAAGCAAAAAAGATGCTTAGTGTTGCTCTCAAAAACGGCAAAACTGTCAGCGATTATAAAAAAGGCAACCTGAAAGGTACATACCGTACTCTTGATAATGTTGACGGCTCTGTTAAAATCGGTGACGGCATTATGTCAAAAAACGGTGTTTCCGTAATAGACGACAGCAAATCTCTGATACTTGAAGAAGACGGCACAATAAGTGCAAGACCCGATACCCAAAAAGACGAGTACTATTTTGCATATAACCGTGAATACAGAGAATGTCTTAAAGATTTCTTTATGCTTTGCGGTGAAGTGCCTCTTGTACCGAGATACTGTCTCGGTAACTGGTGGAGTCGATATAAGGCATATACACAGAAAGAATATATGGATCTTATGGAAAAATTCATCGACCGTGAAATTCCCGTCACCGTTGCAACAATTGATATGGATTGGCACTGGACAGATGTTAAATCCCGTTTCGGTTCACTCGTAAAAGATAAACAAGGTGACTGCTTCGGCGGTAACGGCTGGACCGGTTACAGTTGGAACACAGAACTTTTCCCCGACTACAAAGGCTTTCTGAAATGGCTTAAAGATAAAAATTTCAAAATTACCGTCAATCTTCATCCCGCTCAAGGTGTGCGTTTCTTTGAAGATATGTATGATGATTTCGCAAAGGCAATGGATGTTGACCCGAAAAGCAAAAAGGTAATCCCATTTGACATAACCGACCCTAAATTTATTGATGCATATTTCAATATTCTTCATAAACCCTACGAGAAAGACGGCGTAGATTTCTGGTGGATAGACTGGCAACAAGGAAAGAATACAAAGGTTAAGAATCTCGATCCGCTCTGGGCACTTAACCATTATCATACCCTTGCTAACAAAAAAGAGGAAAAACGACCTCTTATTCTCTCCCGTTTTGCCGAAGCAGGCTCTCACAGATATCCCCTCGGTTTTTCGGGTGATACGGCTATAACCTGGGACAGTCTTAAATTCCAGCCTTATTTCACCTCAACGGCAACAAATATCGGCTATACATGGTGGAGTCACGATATCGGCGGTCATCATCACGGCAGCAAGGATGATGAACTCTATATCCGCTGGGTACAGTACGGTATGTACAGTCCCATTATGAGATTACACTCTACAAGTAATGAGTTTATGGGCAAAGAGCCTTGGAAACACAACTACCAGGCTGAAAAAATCGCAACAGATGTACTGCGTCAGCGGCATACATTTATCCCCTATCTTTATTCAATGAACTACCGTACTCACAAAGACTCACTTGCTCTTTGTGAACCGATGTACTATCAGTATCCTTATAAAGAGGAAGCCTACGAAGTTGATAATCAGTTCCTTTTCGGCTCCGAACTCATGGTAGCGCCCATTACAGAAAAGATAAATCCAAAGACCAATCTTGCCTCAGTTGAAGTGTGGCTCCCCGAAGGCAGATGGACAGATATTTATACTGATGCAATTTACCCGGGCGGTCAGAAAATCATAATGTACCGTGGTATTGAAAGTATTCCCGTTTTTGCAAAGGAAGGGGCAATCATTCCCCTCTCGGCAAATGACAGAAACAACTCAAGCGATAACCCGAAAGATATGGTGCTTCGCATCTACAGAGGCAACAATACTTTCGATTTGTACGAAGATGACGGCATAAGCAACAATTATCAGACGGGTGTGTCTGCAATAACTTCTTACACCGTAAAAGAAGAAAACAATAGTGTTTATTTTACGGTTTCATCTGCAAAGGGCGATACTTCCGTTCTTCCCGAAAAGAGAAATTACAAACTCATTTTTGAAGACATTTCAGACGTTGAATCTCTTACCGTTGTCAGAAACGGCAAAAAAACAAATGCAGATTATATCAGAAAAAACGGCAAAGTTGAAGTTACCCTCAAGAACGTTACACCGAAAAGTTTGATAAACCTCGAACTTTGCGGCATTACGGCAAGAGAAAACCGAGATAAAAAAGAGCAGATAATCGAACTTATTACAAAGTATCAACTTGCCACCGACTATAAGAGATTCCGACTTCAACCTTTCCTGAAAGATATTTACGGAAAATTCCCCGTAAACACTCCCGAACTTAAAGGACCCGTTGAAGAAGTGTTGAAAATGAAATAACAAAAGAAAAAAGATACCCCGACTGTAAAAAAGTCGGGGTAATTTCACGGCTTATTTCTTACATTCAAAGCAAACCCAACCGCCTTCGGTGTGTCTTGCCTGAATTTTAAATCCGTACTTTTCGAAGGCATCAATAACATCCTGCTCTCTTGTGTCAATAATGCCCGAAGTGATAAAAACAGCATCATCTTTCATAAACGAAGCAACATCTTTGCAGAAAAGTATAATAACGTCAGCAACAATATTTGCAACAACGACGTCAAATTTTCCGCTGACCTTGTCAGTCAAGTTGCCCTGAAGAATTTTATATTCGGGTTCACTGAAGCCGTTGGCTTCGCCGTTTTCAATTGCGGTTTTAACGGCGAGTGCATCAATATCGACACCCGTTACCTGCTTTGCACCAAGAAGCAGTGCGGCAATTGACAGAATACCGCTGCCGCAACCTATATCAAGCACGGTTGTATCTTCGCTGATATGATTTTCAAGAGTTTCAAGGCAAAGACGGGTTGTTTCATGCGTTCCCGTACCGAAAGCAAGACCGGGTTCAATGTTGAGCACTTTTCTTTCACCTGGTTCAAATTCATCTTCCCAGGTAGGTCTTATAAGAAGTTCTTTACCGACGGGTATGGGATGAAAATACTGTTTCCAATTATTTTCCCAATCTTCATTTTTACATTCATTTGTTAATATTTCACTCTCAATGCCCTCAGCGGCATATCTTTCACGAAGGAAAGCAACGGCTTCTGCAGGATTTTCTTCGGGTGAAATATAAACATGCACAACCGCTTTGCTTCTGTCTTTTTTAAGAAGATCTTCATCAATCAAATCAATATGTGCAATTTCCCATGCCTCTTTTTCAAGTTCTCTGTAATCTTCAATATAAATACCGTAGGGTACAACCATCGAAGCGATGTCCCCTGCTTTTTCCGTATCATCTGCATTTACGCTGATTTTTACTTCTGTCCAGTCACTCATTTTATCGTGCCTCCTTTTTTAAAATAATGTAGCCGAGTGCCTCAATTTTTGCTTTCTGCCCCTGCATTTCACCGCCGAAAACGGCTTTGGTATTGTGCCAGAAGGCAGGAAGATAATAGTCTATCTCGTGCTCGTTACGGTTAATAATTATAAGAATTTCTTCCTTTGAGTTTTTTCTGCCAAACGCCAGACAACCAAGCATTTCAGATACTGTATAAAATTCACCGTCAATCAGACAGTCAAGACTTTTACGCACTTTGCCAAGTTGACGGTAAAACTCTATAAGCTTTTTGTTTTCTCTGCCCCAAGGATAGCAAAATCTGTTAAAAGGATCTTTATATCCCTGCATACCGGCCTCGTCGCCGTAATAAAGTGACGGCACACCCGGAAGAGTATACTGAATCACCGCCGCAAGTTTCAAAAGTTTGATACCCTTTGCATACTGCGTGTCGTTAAGGCTCTGCTTGCTTTGCCAGTTTCGGTCACGGTACTCGCAACTTTCACCTGCAAGTTGAGTAATTGCCCTCATTGTGTCATGGGTGCCGATATGATTCATAAGTACGTCTGTAACACACTTGGGATAATTTTCCAGAATGGTCATAATCTTGTTTGAAAAACCTTCTACTCTGCCTGAACGGATAAAAGAAATTATGGCTTCGGCAAAAGGATAATTCATAACCGAATCAAGTTGTTTGCCTGCGAAATAGCGACGTCTTTCTCCGTAGGCAAATTTATTTGATGCATCTTCCCATACTTCACCGAGTACGACAGCATCGGGATTTTCCGCTTTAACGGCTTCTCTGAATCTATCAAGAAAAACATCGGGAAGTTCGTCGGCAACATCAAGCCGCCAACCTCTAACTCCGCAGCGAAGCCACTTTCTCGCTATACCGTCTTTACCCGTAATAAATTCAAGAAAACTTTCCGACTCCTCAATAACCTCGGGTAAAATACTGATTCCCCACCAGGAGTGGTAATTATTAGGGTGGTTAATAAATTTATACCAACTGTAATAAGGTGATTTTTCTGATTGAAAAGCACCAAGGCTATCATATCTTCCGTATTTGTTAAAATAAAGACTGTCGTCACCGGTGTGACTGAAAACACCGTCAAGAATGACGGAGATACCTTTCTCCTGCGCTTTTTTACAAAGACGCCGGAGGTCCTTCTCACTGCCGAGGAGAGAGTCTATTTTGCTGTAATCGGAAGTGTCATATCTGTGATTACTCTGAGCCTCAAAAACAGGATTGAGATAAATGCAAGTTGCACCGAGAGATGCTATGTAGTCAAGTTTATTTTCAATACCCTTTAAATCGCCTTGAAAATAGTCATTATTGAGGACTTTTCCCTCTTTAGTGGGCATCCATTCGGGCTCATTATATATATCCCTTCGAAGTTTTCTGTCTTCAGGCACATTGTTTTTCTTTTCACCCGAAAAGTAAAATCTGTCGGGAAAAATCTGATAGATAAGACCGCCCTTAAGCCAATGGGGAGTCGTGAAATCTTTATCATATACCGAAAGTTGCCAATCGTGTTTACCTGTTGAAAGTTTGCCGAGACAGTCGCCGTTGTGTTTTATAACGGTTTTTCCCCAAGGAGTGCTATATTCAAAATGATAAAAATATATATCAGTGCTTTTGGCATCATAGCCGAGAGCCCACCACTCCTCATTTTCACCTTCCATGGAAAGCCAACTCATTGAGTGGTGTTCGTAATTCCCCTTATCGCTTTTAATAACCAGGTCAACACCGCTGCATTGAAGACTTCTGGGCAGTACTACCTTGAAAACTATGTTATCACCTTCACGGACTGCACCGAATCGGCTTTTGTGAAGAGTGTTTCTTGAATTAAAAGGGATATAGTCCATATAGCACCTCTTTTCAGTTCTTATTAAAGGAACAACCGCATATAAATCTAACAACGATAAAATGATTGGTGGAAAATTATATGTTTGTTGTTTCTGTAAAATCGAATAAATTAATTAAAATCTCGCTTGCTTTAATTCTCGCCACCGCTATTACTGTCGGTGCAGTTATATCTGTTTCAAAACAGAAAGCACTGCCTTCAGCAAACATCGGCGGTATTGTTATGAAGGCAGAAACTGCCGAAGAACGTATTGCCTTCTTTTCACAGTTCGGTTGGGAAATAGATGAAGATCCCATTGAAGTTAAAGAAATCATTATACCCGAAGAATTTGACGAAACCTACACCGAATATAACGAAATTCAGAAGGCACAGAACCTTGACCTTGAAAAATACAAAGGAGCAAGGGTCAAAATGTGGGGGTATGAAATAAAGAACTACCCGGGTTACGAAAACACAAAGGGTGTTATTCGTGGTAATATTCTTGTATTTCAAGGCATAGTTATAGGCGGTGACGTCTGTTCAGTTGAACTTTCGGGATTTATGCACGGCTTTGATATGCCCGAAACAACTACCGAAACAACCGTTACAGAATCCAGTCTTTAATCGTATCAAGCAAAGCGATTTCCGCCGTAGCAACCATATAAAGACCGTCGGCTCTGTATTCTTCGCTTTCTACAACGCCTTCTTTACGGATTCTTGCCGCAACGGCACCTGCACTGAAAGGAATGAGAAGTTCAACCTTTTTTCTCGTTGGCGGAAGTTCTTTTAAAATCGCATTTAAAAGTTCGTCAAAGCCTTTTTCTTTCAAAGCGGAAATCATAACGGTTTTACCGAAAGTGCGCATTGAATAAATATCACCGACTTTGTCACATTTATTCATAACGGAAATAATGGGTTTGTCCTGACAGCCGAGTTCGTCAAGGAGATTTTTTGTAACCTCAAGATGCTCGGCAGAGTGTTCGTCGGAAGCATCGCAAACATTCAGAATAACCGTTGCCTGAGCCGCTTCTTCAAGGGTTGATTTAAAGGCTTCAACAAGTTTATGGGGAAGTCTTCTGATAAGACCGACCGTATCAATGAGCATAACCTGTCTTCCGTCGGGCAGAGTCAGAGCTCTTGAAGTGGGGTCAAGGGTTGCAAAAAGTTTGTTTTCCGCAAGAACGCCTGCGTTTGTCAAAGCATTCATCAGCGTTGATTTACCTGCATTGGTATATCCGACGATGGCAACGGTCTGTACACCGTCTTTTTCACGGCGCTTATGCATCTGACTGCGTCTTTTTTCAAGTTCAGTCAGTTCTTCCTGTAGTTTTTGAATTTTTCTTCTGATATGTCTTTTATCGCTTTCAAGTTTTGTTTCACCGGGGCCACGTGTGCCGATACCGCCGCCGAGTCTTGAAAGTGCAGTACCCTGACCTGCAAGTCGGGGTAACTGATATTTAAGTTGTGCAAGTTCAACCTGAAGTTTACCTTCACTGCTTCTTGCACGCATTGCAAAAATATCAAGAATAAGCATTGTTCTGTCAATAACTCTCACATTTGTGAGTTTTTCAAGATTTCTTTGCTGTGACGGTGAAAGTTCACTGTCAAAAATCAAAAGGTCAACCTCGGTATTGCTGCAGAAAGCAATAATTTCTGCAAGTTTACCCACACCGACAAAAGTCGCTTTTTCGGGCGCCTCTTTTTTCTGTATGACCTTGCCGACAACAACGGCACCTGCGGTGTTGGCAAGTTCTTCAAGTTCGTCAATTGAAGCCGTGGCATCAAATTCGCCCGTATCAACGGAAATTAAAAGTGCTTTTTCCTGCTTGATTTCATTTTCATACATGGGTATCGGGTTCACCTCTTATCTGAAATATAATATTCTGCAACTGATTAGAGAACTATGAGTTTCTTTTCACATTGTGTAAGATTTTCGGAGCCGTCAGCAGTTACAAGTGCCATATCTTCAATTCTGACACCAAACTGACCCGGAAGATAAATACCCGGTTCAACGGTAATAATATATCCTTCTTTTAAAGCATCTGTACCTCTCGGATTAACTAAGGGCATTTCGTGAATTTCAACGCCTACGCCGTGACCGAGTCCGTGACCGAAATATTCACCGTAACCCTTATCGGCAATAATCTTTCTTGATACGGCGTCAACATCTTTGCCTGTTACGCCTGCTCTTACGGCATCAAGACCTGCAAGTTGTGCTTTAAGTACGGTTTCATAAACATCAATCTGCTTTGACGAAACTTCACCAACGGCAACGGTTCTTGTCATATCTGAATGGTAAAAATCAACAACTGCACCGTAGTCCATTGTTATAAAATCGCCGCTTTCGATTTTCTTATCCGAAGGTACGCCGTGAGGAAGGGAACTGTTTTTACCGCTTACGGCAATCGTTTCAAAAGAAAGTGCATCTGCGCCGTTTTTAAGCATAAAATACTCAAGTTCAAGAGCAACTTCCTTTTCGGTTTTGCCCACTTTTATAAAGGTAAGAATGTGATCAAAGGCTTTTTCGGCAATTCGCTGTGCCTTTATAATTTTTTCAACTTCATCTCTCGACTTAACCATTCTTATATCAGTTACTGTTTTGTCAAGGTCACCGTCACAAGTAACCTCTGCAAAAGAGAAAAGTTTCTTGATTTCGTTATATCTTGAAACTGTGATTCTTTCACTTTCAAGTTTAATTTCCTTTATGCCGAGTTTTTCAAGCAAAGGTACAAGATCATTTTCCATCGACTTAATTTCAAGAATTTCATCGCAGGTTTTAATAGTGTTACCTGCGGCTTCAATGTATCTTGAGTCCGTGAGGAAATAAGACTTCTCCCCTGTTACGACAAGGTAACCGTTTGATGAATGAAAGGAAGTGAAATAGCAGATGTTTTCTTCGCTCATAATAAGAGCGGCAGAATTTTTGCCTTTAAGATATTCTTTAAGTTTATCAATCATTATTATAACCGCCTTTATATTTGATACTAAAAAATCACCCAAAGAAGTCTTCGGGTGATTTTTGTTAATTACTTGAATTTGCGCTTACGAGCAGCCTCAGACTTCTTCTTTCTTGCAACTGACGGTTTTTCGTAGTGTTCTCTTTTACGAACTTCCTGAATGATACCATCACGTGAAGTCTGTCTTTTAAAACGTCTGAGAGCGCTGTCGAGTGACTCGTTCTCTTTAACTTTTACCTGACTCATTTATATTTCCCTCCCTTACCTGTTAGCAGGGGCATATTTCCTTTTAGGATACGTGGGTTATTATACATCATTAAAAAGATATTGTCAAGAGAATAATTGAAACAATAACAACATATTTATAAAGTTTTTTCAAAAAACAACATATTTCTCAGAAAAAAATCTTATCTGACAACAATGTTAACGAGCCTGCCCTTAACATAAAGTTCTTTTACAACAGTCTTGCCTTCAATTTCGGAAGCAATCTTCTCGTCGGCCTTTGCAAGTGCAATTGCATCTGCAGATTCAATTTCGGCAGGAACGTTGAGTTTTACTCTTAATTTGCCGTTAATCTGCACAACGATTTCAATTTCTGCATCAACGCATTTTGCTTCATCATAGGTGGGCCATGCGCTTTCTGCAAGCATAAGAGTATTGCCCATTCTCTCATTGATTTCCTCTGTTATGTGAGGAGCGAAGGGATTGAGAAGAGAAATAAATGTTGAAAGTTCTTTTCTCGTGATTGAACCTGCTTCGTAAATCTCATTTATAAGAGTCATAAGGGAAGCAATAGCGGTGTTATATTTAAGAGTTTCAATGTCAGAGGTTACCTTCTTAACGGTCTTGTGGAAAGACGTTTCAAGTTTCTTTGAATATTCATCTGCGTCTGTTAAGATTTCAAGGAGATTCCATACTCTGTCAATAAATCTCTTGCAACCCTTAACGCTGCTTTCAGACCAGGGAGCAGCCTTTTCGTAATCACCCATAAAGAGAATGTATGTACGAAGTACATCTGCACCGAAGGCATCAACAACATCATTGGGGTCTACTACGTTGCCCTTTGATTTTGACATTTTTTCACCGTCGGGTCCAAGGATAAGGCCTTGAGCGGTTCTCTTTGCATAAGGCTCTGCAAAAGGCACTTCACCGATGTCATAAAGGAATTTATGCCAGAATCTTGAATAGATAAGGTGGCGTGTAACGTGTTCCATACCGCCGTTATACCAGTCAACAGGTCCCCAATATTTAAGTTTGTCCA
>CAYNIN010000016.1:14485-29160 GCA_964397395.1 uncultured Faecalibacterium sp. | reverse complement strand
AGATGGAAGGCGTTATGGTTGATAAGAATATCTCAATTTCAAATCTTATCTACTTTATGAAAACAATGCTTTCCGAAGTTTTCCAGAAGGACATCAAGGTAAGACTCCGCCCCGGTTTCTTCCCCTTCGTTGAACCCGGATTTGAACTTGACATCAGTTGTCTTATCTGTGGCGGTGACGGTTGTCCCTCTTGTAAGCACAGCGGATGGCTTGAACTTTGCCCCTGCGGTATGATTCACCCCGAAGTGCTTAAGGCAGGCGGTATTGACCCCGAAGAATACACAGGTTTCGCTTTCGGTCTCGGTCTTACAAGACTTGTTATGATGAAATACGGAATCAAAGATATCCGTGACCTTAATTCAGGCTCACTTAAAACACTCACACAGTTTACCGATGACGAATAAGAAGGGAGGAGAAGAATTATGTTTTTATCAATGAATTGGATTTCAGATTTTGTTGACCTTGAAGGTATTGACAAACTTGAACTCATACACCGTTTTTCTCTTTCCACAGCCGAAGTAGAAAACGAGATTTTCTTCAAAGGTTCCGACATCAGCGGTATCGTTGTTGCCGAAATCAAAGAAGTTGCAGACCACCCCGAATCAAAGAAACTTCACCTTCTCAAAGTTGATGCAGGTGACGGCAAACTTACGGATGTTGTCTGCGGTGCACCCAATGTAAGAGTAGGTATGAAAACCGCTTTTGCAAAAGTAGGTGCAAAAATCGGCGAAATTGAAATTACACCCCGTGCCCTTGCAGGTTATACTTCCTGCGGTATGTGCTGCAGCGAAAAGGAAATCGGTATCAGTGACGACAACTCGGGTATTATGGATATTACGGAAGACGTTGCAAACGGCACCGACGTGAAAGACCTTTGGGAAGTTGAAGACATCATCTTCGAAGTTGATAACAAATCTCTCACAAACCGACCTGACCTCTGGGGTCACTACGGCATTGCAAGAGAATTTGCCGCCCTTGCAGGCAGACCTCTTAAGCCCTTACAGCAGGTTGACCTTTCAAAGTATGATAATCTGAAGAAAATTGATATGAAAATCGAAGATAAACTCTGCCAGAGATATTCATGTCTTCAGGTTGAAAATATCAGCAAGAATGTAAGTCCCGTTAATATGAGAATCAGACTTTTCTATTGCGGAATGAGAAGCATCAATCTTCTTGCTGACCTTACAAACTACCTTATGCTTGAAATGGGACAGCCCATGCACGCTTTCGACTCAAGAAAGGTTGAAAAAATCCGCATCAAGCGTTTCGGCGACCCCTTCGTTTTCCGTACCCTTGACGGTGTGGACAGAAATATTGACGAAAACACCCTTATGATCTGTAACGGTGATATTCCCGTTGCCATTGCAGGTATTATGGGCGGTCTTGACAGTGAAATCGTTGAAGATACAACAACTCTCACCCTTGAAAGTGCAACCTTTAACGCTGTTTCAATAAGAAAGTCAACAGTTCGTCTTGCTCACAGAACTGACGCATCAATGAGATATGAAAAATGTCTTGACCCCGAAATGACAGTTCCTGCAATTGCCCGTTTCGTATGGCTTTTACAGAATATCGACAGCGGTGTGGAGGTTGTTTCTTCTCTTACTGACGAGTATGCAGAAAAGTATGACGAAGTAACTCTCAACTTCACAAAGGCTTTTGTAGACCGCTACACAGGTATTGAAATTTCAAACGAAACAATTGTTAAAACTCTCGAATCTCTCGGTTTCGGCGTGAGTCTTGCAGGCGACGATTTTACGGTGAAAGTTCCTTCATGGAGAGCAACAAAAGACGTTACCATCAAGGCAGACATCATTGAAGAAATCACAAGAATTTACGGCTATGATAACTTTGATGTTCACACAACGGAAACTCCTCTTTATCCCGTCCGTCCCGATGTTGAAAAGACTACAGAGGATAAAATCAAGGATATTCTTGTTAAGCGTTTCTCACTTCACGAGGCTCATTCTTATGTCTGGATGTACTATGACGAATGTAAGGACCTCGGCATTGAAATTGAGGATAACATTAAACTTGTCAACGCAACAAACCCCAACATTGAAACAATCAGAAAGTCAATCATTCCCACTCAGCTTTGTCAGGTTAAGGTTAACAACACCTATTCTTCTGACTTCGGCATCTTTGAAGTGGGCAGAGTTGTTGAGGGCGTGAAAGAAGACGGACTCTGCAACGAAAGAAAGAAACTTGCCGTTACGCTTTTCAGCAAGACAAAGAGCCTTCAGCAGTTATATTTCGAACTTCGTGATATGCTCCTTACTCTTTCGGAAGATATTAAGCACCTTCCTCTTTCCTTTAATGCAGTATCACCCCTTCATAATTATGAGCACCCGAAGAATCTTAACGAGATTGTCTGCGGCGGCAAAACAATCGGTAAAATCGGTCTTGTTTATCCCACCGTACTCAAGAAGATTGACAAAAAGGCAAACATTGTCTGGGCAGAAATCGACGTTACAGACTTTGCCGCTCTTGAAGCACAGAGCATCGTTTATGAGGAGCCCTCAAAGTTCCCCGGCATTGAAATTGACCTTTCCTTTGTAACGGGTAAATTTGCACCTATCGGTCAGGCTGTTAAAGATGCCGACTGTCCTCTTATCAAAGGCATTGATGTTGTTGACACCTACGAAGACGAAAACGGTAAGTCGATCACTTCAAGAATTTACTTCGCTCACCCCGAAAAGACCCTCACAAGAGAAGAAGTTATGACTGTTGTTAACGGTATTATTGCTTCCCTTGAAGAAAAGGGTATTGCACTTAAGAAATAAGGTTAAAGACTCTCTTACGGTTTGTTCGCAGGAGAGTCTGTTTTATTACGGAAAAACTCCCAAGGTTTTGCCTCGGGAGTTAATTGCTTATTTAATTTTTATCTTTTTAAGTGCACTGATATCCGTAAGAGAACTTACGGCAACATATTTCGGTAAAAAACTTTTCTTCGGATTAAATGAAGGAATATCTTTTTCCTTCTTCCGTTTCAAAGGTTGTAACACCATTTTCAAATTCAGTTTCAAGTTCTTTGCCGTCTTCATCTGTGACAATGAGGATTTTACCGTCATATTTCACGGCACATTTGCCGCCGCACTTTGAAAGAACGGAGCCTGACTTCAGAATGCCGTTATCCCACTTGAGAGAAAACTCAAAACCGCCTCTTGCCATAATGCCGCTGATTTCACCTGTTTTCCAACTTTCAGGCAGAGCAGGGAGAACTCTGATATACTTTTCGTGGCTTTGCAGAAGCATTTCGCATACCCCTGCGGTGAAACCGAAGTTGCCGTCAATCTGGAATGGGGGATGAGTGCCGAAAAGATTTTTGAGCACGGCAGTTTTCATAATGTTTTCGATGATGGTGTCGCAGTCGTTACCCTTGCCGAGTCTTGCAAGAGAGAGAAGTCTTATGGCAAGACCCCAACCCGTGCTTTTGTCGCCTCTGTCTTTTAAGGTGGTGTAAGCCGCTTTTGACAGAACTTCATCGTCGGGAGAAATCTGCTTGAAAGGATAAAGAGCGAGCAGTTGGGAAATGTGGCGGTGCTTTTTCTGCACACCTTTTGTTTTAAATCCACGCATAAAGAAACTGTCTTCTTCATACCACTCTTTAATCTGACCCCATTTTCCTTTGTGCAGAGGTCGTAAGCGGATTATCTGCTCTTTTATTTTTGCAATAAGTTCTTTGTTTACTTCGCTTTCAAAACCGAGTTTTGCCATTTCTTCTGCGGCGGAAAGTACATCTTCATAAAGGTTATAAATTATACATTGGTCGTAGGTGATACCTTTTGAAAGAGGGCCGTGTTCGGGAGAAAATCCCGGTGAGCAAACAAGGCGTCCGCTTTCTTTGTCTTCTGTAAGAATCTGTGACCAGAGCAAAGCGCATTCCTGCATGGCAGGGTAAATGTCATTTTTCAGTTTTTCGCCGTCTTTTGTGAAAAGGTAGTAGTCATACATTCCCTGAAGCGCCCAGGCTCCGTTTGTGGGAGCCCAGCCCCAACGCCAATCACTTCCGGGGCCCACAAAACCAAGAGGATTGACCATTGTATGAATGAGCCAGCCCGTTTCTTTTTCGGTATCGGGCTCGCCGTCTGCCTTGTTTTCACCGATGCCGAGAATTTTATTTGCCGCAATTCTGCCGGGCTTTTTAAGAGAGTTGACAAAATCAATATAAGGCAGAGCCGTTTCTGCAAGGTTAGCCGTGTATGCAGACCAGTAGTTCATCTGTATGTTGACATTGAAATGATAGTCGCAGCACCAGGGGGGATTGTTTTTTGCGTTCCATATACCCTGAAGGTTTGCAGGAAGTGAGCCTTCTCTTGACGAGGATATGAGCAGATATCTTCCGTACTGAAAAAGGGTAGTGATAAGGTTTCTTTTGAACTCACCCTTCTTTTCGAAACGCTTTAAAATGAAGTCTGTGGGATAAACAGATTCTTCTTCGCCCAAAGAGAATTTAACTCTGTCATAAAGTTCTCTGTAAGAAGTAAGATGAGTTTTATAAAGAAGGGCAAAGCCTTTTTCACTTGCTTGAAGAACTTTTTCTTTTGCTTGTTCAAGCGGATCTGTGTCGGAAAAATAGCAGGGATAGTTGTTCACATAGTTTGTGGCAAGGCTCATAATAACAAGAGCCTCCGTAGCGCCTTTAACGGCAATGAGTCCGTCTTTTGCTTCGGTTTCGCCGTCACAGATGATTTTAAGGAAACCGCCGTATTTCATTGAGTTTTTGTCTTTGCCGTCTTTTGCTTCAAGACCGTCGTTTGCTTTGACACTGCCGTAAAGAGATAAAGTATCCTTTTCTGCTTTGACGGTGCCTTTTTGTTCGGAAACGATGTAGGCACTGAAATCAAGGGTGGCATCTTCGCCCTCTGCCTGAAGTCTTGCAACAAAAACATTGTCGGGGTAAGACACAAAGTAGTGTCTTGTGTAACTGCCTTTTTTTGTTTTGTATGTAACCATTGCCGAAGCAGAGTCAAGGTCAAGGTCACGGACGTATTTTTCGCTTTCTTCGTGATTTTCAAAACTGAAATAAAGATTGCCGAAAGACTGATATGCGCCGAAACCTGTCATATCGCCCTGAAGATTTTTCATTTTTTCTTCGGCTTTTTTGCTGTTACCCTCTGAAAGCAGAGTCTGAATTTCTCTGAAAGATTTTCCTTTGTCGCCTCTTTCAACTCCGCCGGTGTAACCTTCAACTTCACTTCCGCCTGACCAGAGAGTTTTTTCGTTGAAGTGGATAAGTTCGGTTTGAACTCCGCCGAAAACTTTAACGCCGATTTTGCCGTTACCCAGAGGTAAGGCTTCATTTTCCCAGCCTAAATAACTCATATGAGCAGGCTTGTTATAGCAAAGAAACATTGTTTATTACCGTCCTGACTTAAATTTGCTTTCATTACATCATATCCCCGGGGCATAACCGTGCCCGAGCGGGCATGATACAATGTGATGTGGTGAGGTTATTATAACTTTTATTTCCTTGCTATGTCAAGGCAGGAATAATAATTAAAAATATATTTAAAATATAGGGCGAAAAAATTGATTTTTTTGTTTTACTGTGATATTATATACTATGTATATTTATAAGGTTACGGAAAGGAAATCCAAATGGAGTTTGATTATCTTGTAACAATAGTCACAAAGCAGGAAATCGACGGCGAAAAAGAAGTCCTCGAGGTGATTACTCACGCATCTTTTGAAGGTGACTGCAACGACTATGTTATTTCCTATAACGAACAGGAAGAGGACGGCGCTCAAAGCCGTACCACACTGCATGTTCAGCACGGTGAAAAAATCACCGTTTCCCGAAAGGGAGAAATCACAACACACATGGAAATTGAAAAGGGAAAAAGAAATCTTTCTCACCATGTAACACCCTACGGCAGTTTTTCAATGGGCATAAGGGCTCTGAAAATTGAAACGGATATGAGTGAAAAAGGCGGTAAACTTAATTTTGCTTATATGACGGATATTGAAATGAACAACGTGGGTGTAATTGAGTTTGACATTGAACTTAAGCAGAAAGCCAAGTCGAATATTTAAGGGAGGGTATAAAAGTGTCAAAAACAGTTGATAAAGCAAACAGTCAGATAAGAGAACTTGTCATATCTGCAATCAAAGCCTGTCAGGAAAAGGGTGCGCTTTGCCAAGGCGAAAGCAATCCATTTTCCGTTGAGGTGCCTGCAGACAGAACAAACGGTGATTATTCCACCAATGCGGCAATGGTAAATGCGAAAGTTTTCAGACTTCCTCCCGTTAAAATTGCCCTGGCAATAACGGAGAATATGAA
This sequence comes from uncultured Faecalibacterium sp., assembly GCA_964397395.1. Taxonomy (GTDB): domain Bacteria; phylum Bacillota; class Clostridia; order Oscillospirales; family Acutalibacteraceae; genus UBA6857. The sequence continues at coordinate 22,877 of CAYNIN010000016.1, read as the reverse complement.
CCTCGAAGGAACATATTTCAAAGAGGTCAAAATTGCAGGTCCCGGTTTCATAAATTTCTATCTTGATGATATTTACTACGCAGACGTACTGTTTGAAATAAGAGAAGCAGGCGACAACTACGGCAGAAGCGATTACGGTAAAGGTAAAAAAGTTAACGTTGAATTTGTTTCCGCAAATCCCACGGGTCCTATGCATATGGGTAATGCAAGAGGCGGTGCTTTAGGTGACTGCCTTGCCGCCGTACTTGACTACGCAGGATATGAAGTGGCAAGAGAATTTTATGTAAACGATGCAGGCAATCAGATTGATAAATTCTCACTTTCACTTGATATACGTTACCGTCAGCTTTTAGGTGAGGATATTGAACTTCCCGAAGACAGTTATCACGGCGAAGACATCACCGAAAGAGCAAGAGAGTTCAAGGAAACTTACGGTGACAGTTATAAAGACAAGAGCGAAGAAGAAAGAAGAAAGGCTCTTGTGGAATTTGCTTTACCGAAAAACCTTGACAATATGAAAAAGGCTATGGAGAAGTACCGTATCGACTACGATTTATGGTTCAGTGAACTGACTCTCCATAACGGCGGTGAACTCAAAGAAACAATTGATATTCTCACAAAGGGCGGTCATACTTATGAAAAAGACGGCGCTCTTTGGTATAAGAATAAGGATATACAGACAAAGATGCTTCTTCGTCAGGGTAAAACACAGGAGTATATCGACAAACTTGAACTCAAAGACGATGTTCTCATAAGAGCAAACGGCAACCCCACTTATTTTGCCGCCGATATTGCTTATCACAGAAACAAACTTGAAAAAAGAGGTTTCGACAAGGCAATTGACGTCTGGGGTGCAGACCATCACGGTCACGTTGCAAGAATGAAAGGTGCAATGGAAGCCGTCGGCATTGACTCCGACAGACTGGATATTCTTCTCATGCAGTTTGTCCGTCTTGTCCGTGACGGCGAAGTTGTCAGAATGTCAAAGAGGACGGGCAAGGCAATTACACTCGTTGACCTTCTTAACGAAGTTCCCATTGATGCAGTACGGTTCCTTTTCAATATGAGAGAGCCGGGCTCACTTATGGACTTTGACCTTGACCTTGCCGTTGAGCAGAGTTCACAAAATCCCGTTTACTATTGCCAATATGCCCACGCAAGAATTTGCAGTATCCTTGCAAAACTTGAAGCAGAAGGTAAAAAGGCAAGAGATTGTACGGCAGAAGAACTTAAACTTCTTTCTTCTCCCGAGGAGAGAGAACTCATCAGGTATCTTTCCACTCTCGGTGATGTAATTATCGGTGCGGCTAAAAACTACGACCCTGCAAAAGTTACTCACTATGCAACAGACCTTGCAACACTTTTCCACAAGTTCTACGGTGCCTGCCGTGTTGGTGTTGAAGAAGAGTCACTTATGCAGGCAAGACTTTTCCTTTGCATTTGTGTCAGAGATACAATGAGAAGTATCCTCAAAATGCTTAAAGTGGATGCTCCTGAAAGAATGTAATGTATTTTATCGTGATTTGATAAAATAATAATGGTAATAAAGTATATTTTAACAAAGAGAAATATAATAAAATAAAATACGAGAAAGAGAGAAACGATATGAACGAAGAAAAAATTCTTGTTGTTGACGACGACCTCAACATCTGCGAACTTTTAAGACTTTATCTTACAAAGGAAGGATATAATGTTGTTATTGCCAACGACGGACAGAGTGCAGTTACAACTTTCCGTGAGGAAAGTCCCAATCTTGTGCTTCTTGACATTATGCTTCCCAAACTTGACGGCTGGCAGGTTTGCCGTGAAATCAGAAAGTTTTCCGAAACCCCCATCATTATGCTCACTGCAAAGGGTGAAGTTTTCGACCGTGTACTCGGACTTGAACTCGGTGCTGACGACTATGTTGTAAAGCCCTTTGATACAAAGGAAATCGTTGCCCGTATCAAAGCGGTTCTCCGCCGCAGCGCTTCTTCCACTTCGGAAGAAGTTAAGGAAGTGCACTACGACAAACTTTCCATTAACCTTACAAACTACGAACTCAAAGTTGCAGGTGTTCAGATTGACACACCTCCCAAAGAAATGGAACTTATTTTCCATCTTGCCAAAAACCCCAACAGAGTTTTCACAAGAGATCAGCTTCTTGATGAGGTGTGGGGTTATGACTACTACGGCGATTCAAGAACCGTTGACGTTCATGTTAAGCGTCTTCGTGAAAAACTTGAAGGTGCCTCTGACAAATGGGAACTTCGTACCGTATGGGGCGTAGGATACAAGTTTGAAACTAAAGACTGATAAAATTACGCCTGGTTAAAGAGAAACACCTCTTTAATCAGGTGTTCTCTAAAAAGAGAGGGTTTAAAATGGCTAAATCCAAAAGAAAAAAACGAAGCAATCTGTTCAGAAGATATTTTCTTTCTTCGTCTGTTACTATATTTTTAGGCTTTATTTGTCTTGGCTTTTTTATGATGGTATTTATAAGCGGACGTTGGTGGGACGAAAAATTTGAAACTCTCACCTCAAATGTAAGAAACATTTCTTCTGCCTATGTCAATCTTTATTCCGCCGAGGAAGAAAGAGGGACAAACGAAGCACTTCTGTGCAACACTCTTAAAATTATGAGTGAATCCACCCTTTCAAATTACTATGTGGTAAATCTTGAAGGAGAGATAATTTACTGCGGAAACTGTGCTCTTAACGATGAAGAAAGAGCCGTTGACCACACGGACCTTACAATTACCGACGAGCACATGGCAAGTGCCCTTGACGGCGGCTTTTCTGACTATATTGCCGATGCGGAATTCGGCATAGGAAAACTTATCGTTGCAACTCCCATTAAGTATGAGGGCGAAAACATTGCCGTTGTTTTTGCCGTAGAAGATGCCGTTACAGACCTGGGCCCTTACATTGTAGGCATTCTTCAGTCTTTCTCATACGCTTTGCTTATTGCTCTGATAATAATTTTCATTGCTCTTTTCAAACTCACGAAGGGTATAACGGAGCCCTTGAGTGAGATGAAGGAAATAACGAAACACTTTGCAAAGGGTGATTTTGAATATAAGGCTAATGAAAATTACAAAAAGAGAGATTTCAGTGAGTTTGCCAAGGCACTCAATAAAATGGGTAACGAACTTAAAGTAACGGAAGAATCGAGAAAGAGTTTTGTTGCCAATGTTTCCCATGAACTCAAAACTCCCATGACTTCTATCGGCGGTTTTATCGACGGTATTCTCGACGGCACAATTCCTCCCGAGCAGGAGAAAAAGTATCTTTCCGTCGTTTCAAATGAGGTTAAACGTCTTTCACGAATGGTTGTTGCAATGCTCAACCTTTCTAAAATCGAAGCAGGTGAAATATGTCTTTCGCCCACAAAGTATGATGTGGTGAAACAGGTTTTTGAAACCTTGCTTTCTTTTGAAAAGAAGATTGACGAGAAGCACATTGAAATAGTTGGCTTCGAGAGTATGGAAAACGTGGAAATCTGTGCCGACAGAGATCTGCTTCAGCAGGTAATTTATAACCTTATAGACAATGCGGTTAAGTTTACTCCCGAAAACGGCACCATAACTATCAACGCAAGAAACAACGGCGGCAAGACCTTTGTTTCTATCAGAAATTCGGGAGCCGGTGTTTCTGAAGAGGAAATCTCACGAATATTTGAACGTTTCTACAAAGTTGACAAGTCAAGAAGTTTTGACGTCAAGGGTGTAGGTCTTGGTCTTTACATTGTAAAAACCGTTATAAATATGCACGACGGCGAAATATCCGCCACGAGTAAACAGGGCGAATATACGGAGTTTTCTTTTGAAATACCTTTTAATCCCTGATTTAAACTACATTTAAATGTTACAGGTTATTCTTGTTTCAACATCTGTATAACACAGAAAGGAGCAATATACACAATGAACGAAAATGAAAACAAGAACGGCGAAGTATTTGAAGATGCTTTCTCCTGCGTACCCGAGAGAGAAACAGAAAATACCGAGCCCGTTATTCCTGAAATAGTAATCCCCGAGGCAGACTCTGTTCCCGAAAGAAAGGTTACTTTTGACTTTCCCCGCCCTCCCATAAATAACTATGTTTTTGAGGAAAAGAAAGAAGAAGCAACTCCCGTTCAGACTCCCGCCGAAACGGAGCCCGAACAGTTCAACCCTTATAAACCTCCCGTAAACAACACTGCTTTTGTGCAGAATAACCCCTATGTGCCCTCAAATACCTATCAGCAGAATCAGGAAACTTATAATCAGTACACTCCTGATATGAACGGTAAGCCTTATCACAACGAAACTTTCTTCACTCCCGGTGAGCCTGCAATGCCCCCGAAAAAGAACGGCGGCAAAAAGATTGCGGTTGTTGCAATTATTGCTTGTGTTATTCTTGCAATTGTCATCGGTGCTATAAGCCTTGGCGGCGGAAACAAAGTATACGACCAGGAAACCGTAAGCGGACTTGAAACCACCGTCGGTGCAGTTCAGGGCACAACAGGTGCTAACACTGTTGAAACAACGGCTTTAGGTATCGTGGATAACATCAACTCCGTCACTGTTGCCGAAAAGGTAAGACCCAGCGTTGTAGGCGTTCTCGTTTATTCAGGCGGACAACTTGCAGGTGAAGGTTCGGGTATTCTCTGGACTGAAGATGCAACTCATACTTACATTATCACTTGTGCACACGTTATCGAGGGAAGCAAAATCACCTACGGTATACTTCTTCTTGACGGCTCATACTACGAAGCCGAATTTGTCGGCGCAGATGCCAGAACGGATATCGGTGTTCTTAAAGTGGAAGCAACAGGCCTTTCCCTTGCAGAGTTCGGAAGTTCCGACTCCCTTAAAATCGGCGAGCCCGTTTACGCAATAGGTAATCCCGGCGGCTCAACTTACTTTGGCTCAATGACCGACGGTATCGTTTCCTCCATTGACCGTTCAATCACTTCAACCTACACAATGACAGTTATTCAGCACAGTGCGGCTATCAACCCCGGCAATTCAGGCGGTGCTCTTGTTAATATTTCGGGTCAGATTGTAGGTGTCAACTCTTCAAAAATTGTCGACACGGAGTATGAAGGTATGGGCTTTGCCGTACCCACATCAATTGCCGTGCCTATTGCTCAATCTCTCGTGCAGTACGGTTATGTTCCCAACAGACCAAAACTCGGCATTGAATATGCTACCGCATCATCATATCAGCTTTACAGCCTTGTTGTTTCAATCAAGGGTCTTCCCCAGGGCTCACTTGTAATTGCAGGTATTTCCGAAGACAGTTCACTTGTGGGTACCGAGGCAGAGGTTGGCGATCTTATTATTGCCGTTAACGGCAAGGATATGGACGACTCAAGCGTACTTCTCGACCTTATTGAAAAAGGCGCAGTAGGTGATACCCTCACCCTTACTCTTTGCAGAATTGAAAGCCGTACCTATAAAATTTCCACTTTCGACGTAACGATCACTCTTGTTGAAGACAGGGGCACAACGGAGGAAGAAGAGGAAGAAGTAACCGAAAATAACGGCGGATACTACTACGGCGGCTCAAATGATTTTGAAGATTTCTTCAACGATTATTTCGGTTGGTAAAAATCAAATACACAAAAATCCCGACTAAAAAAACAGTCGGGATTTAATGTTGAAGTTTTGTTTGTATAATGTTGTGGCTTTGTTGATTCCCATTTAACAAACTATGAATATTCAAGAAAACCTATTCCATTTTAATTCTCTTTTGGATATACTCTTTATAATAAGAAAAGAAGAAAACAAAGGGAGAAAAAAATGAAAAAATATTTGGCAAACATCATCACATTAAGCAGAATTATAGGGGCCTGCGTGCTTCTTAGTATGAGCAGTTTTTCACCGCTTTTCCTTACAATTTATGTATTTTGCGGGTTTACGGATTTTATTGATGGCCCTGTTGCAAGGAAAACAGGAAGTTCCAGTATACTCGGTGCAGCACTTGACACAATCGGTGACGTGCTTACATACCTTTCTATGATAAAAATTCTTATTGTTCAAAAAATGATTCCTATGTGGATTATGATTTGGTTTTTCAGTTTTATCGGTTTATTCCTTATTCTTGCTTTTGTGTCAAGAAAAAAATTCAACAAATTTTATATACCGCACACTTATTTGGGTAAAATTTTCGGAACATCTGTTTTTGTTTTACCTTTCGCAATGGCATTTTCATTCGGTGTTGTATGGCTTGTTGTTATGTGCATCCTCGTTACCGTAAATTGCTTCGAGTGCTTCTATGTTCAGTACAAAAGCAATGATGCATACGATTTTGTACCAACTGTGTTTTCTGTTGAGAAACTCAATTTGCAAGCAGAGAAAACTGTTACATCAGAGCAAACACCGTAAGTGCTTCCTCAATTTTTGCATAAACGGAATAAAGTTCATTCATGGGCAGGGGATTTTCTCCCTTGCCTATTTCCATTGTAAAACCGGGGCGTGAAAATTCACTTATAAACCAGTCTTTAAAACCTGCGTGGGAAGAAATACCCTCGTTGTTTTTCAGTATGTAATTGCAGGAGGAGGAAAGAATTTTTGCCATCATACTGCTTTGAACAGGCGTGTTTTCTCCGTACTGCCAGTAGATTTCCTCACCCTGACTGTGCAGAGCAAGACATTGACGGAATTTCCTCACACGGCAAAGACGGGTGAGGGTTCTCGTTTCTGCCTCACTTTCGGGATATTCACCGCCGAAAAATCTCGGGCAGGGGGCAGATATGCCCTTTTCTTCTTCCATAAGCCTTGAAAGCGACCAGGAGGCATTGAAGTTGTGATTTATGTCCACACCCATAGCATTTGCTTTCCATAAAAGGCGGTCCTTATCGGAAAAGGAAGAAACGAAACTTCCCATATTTTTTGCACCCCTTACTCCGTGAAGGGATATTTCTGTTCCGTCAGGGTTAAGGCAGGGTATAATTGTAATGCCTAATTCGGTAAGGGCTTTTCTGATGTCCACCGAACAAAGCAGTTGACCGCTTTTTAGGCTGTAACAGAGTCTTTCGCAAAAAAGCAGCAGTACAAGGCAGGTCAGCCATTCACAGCCGTGCACACCGCCCACATAGATTACGCTGTTTCTTTCATTGCCCAGCGAAAGAGAAAAAATCCCTCTGCCGAGACCGCTTCTTCCGCAAATTTCCGCATTTAAAAAAGGATATTCTTTAATAAGGTCTTCAATTATTCTTTTACTTGTGTTATAATCAAAGACACAAGGTTTAACAATATTTTTCATTTTTTTATCACCGATAAATATATATTGACCTGAAATGTATAATATACCCATAAAAAGAAAGGTTTGATACAGATGAATTTTGAAGAAAAAACTTTAAGTTCAAAGACAGTTTTTGAGGGCAGAATAATTAACGTGCACTATGATGAAATTGAACTTCCCAACGGTAACAAGGCAATGAGAGAAGTCGTTGAGCATAGCGGCGGCGTCTGCGTTGCTCCTCTTAACGATAATGACGAACTTCTTTTCGTAAGGCAGTACCGCTATCCTTATCACAGAGAATTGCTTGAACTTCCTGCAGGTAAACTCGAAAAGGGTGAAGACCATCTTAAAGCGGGTATAAGAGAACTTGAGGAAGAATGCGGAGTTGTTGCCGACAAGATAATACCTCTCGGTGCAATTTATCCCACCGTTGCTTATTGCAGTGAGATAATATATCTTTACGGTGCCGTCGGTCTTCACGAAACGAAGCAGAATCTTGACGAAGACGAATTTCTCGATATTATTAAAATACCTCTTGAAAAGGCGGTGGAAATGGTAATGCAGGGAGAAATTTCCGATGCAAAAACCGTGGCACTTGTGTTGAAAATTGCAAAACTCAAAGACGAGGGAAAAATATAATGAAAGAGTTTATTCTTGCATCAAATTCCCCAAGGAGAAAAGAACTTCTCATAAATGCAGGCTATTCTTTCACGGTGCTTCCTTCAGACTGTGACGAAAACGTTACAGAAACTCTTTCTCCGCAGGAAACGGTGAAGGAACTTGCAAGAAGAAAAGCCTTCGCCGTATCTGAAAGTAACAAGGGCAAAGTGGTTTTAGGCTGTGATACCGTTGTGGCAATTGACGGCAAAATTTTAGGCAAACCCCGAAGCAGAGAAGAAGCGATAACTATGATGAAAACTCTTTCGGGCAGAAGACACATCGTTTCCACAGGCGTATGCATTACCGACGGCGAAAAAACGGAGTGCTTTGAAAATACGACGGAAGTTGAGTTTTATCCTCTTTCCGACGAAACTGCCGAAAGTTACGTTGACACTCTTGAGTATACGGACAAGGCAGGGGGCTACGGCATTCAGGGCTACGGCTGTGTACTTGTCAAAGGGATAAAGGGCGATTATTTTTCCGTTATGGGACTTCCCGTAAGCGAATGTGCAAGGGTACTTGC
>CAYNIN010000016.1:0-14385 GCA_964397395.1 uncultured Faecalibacterium sp. | reverse complement strand
CTTTTGTTTATCATAATGTTTTCCTTTCTTTGAGCCGCATCTTTCAGCAGGTTGGCGGTGTTTTTCTCGAAGTGTTCAGAAAAACAAATGCCGTTAACTTCTTCTTTATATTTATCTTTAAAATTCATAGTTCAAAATCTCCTTTCAGCATAGTTTTTAAGATGTTTCTTCCTCGGGAAAGCCGTGTTCCCACTGTTGCAGGCGGCAATTTTAAAATTGATGCTATTTCTTTAATTGAATAGCCTTCATAATAATATAAGTGAATGATTGTGCGGTAGCGTTCCGGAAGAGCTGACACGCAGGATAAAACTTCATTTTCATCCTTTTGCGAATAGGGGATATCCTCTTCAATGGGTAAGTTGTTTCTTCGGGAAGATTTAATCATATTTTTGGAAATATTGATAGTTACCCGCAAAAGCCATGCTTTTTCATGCTCGCTGTCTTTGAATGAGGGATGTTTTTGCATCAGTATTATAAATGCTTCCTGAACAGCATCTTCTGCATCGGAAGTATTTTTCAAAAGAGCGTAAGCAGCCGTCAGCATAGATTTTCCGTAAGAATCTATTACCCTTTCTATGTATTCATCGTCGACAAAGGAATACACTGTAAAACCTCCTTTCACGTATAACACAAATAAGAAAGGCAGAATTTTTCATTTAATTTAAAAATGTTTTACTTTATTTGACAAAATTCTTCTTTTAGTTTATACTCTCATATAGTCAAGAGGCGTTTAAGGCGGTTGGACGACACTCCGAAAGGGGGTGTTCACAATGCTTCCTATTACAATTACTGTACATATATTCAAAAAATATATTGTTACCTTAAGAGTAAAAAAGAGCAACAACCGCCACTCGGCAAAGTGACGGTTGTTTTAAATAAATAACATCTATGCTAACCGCTTTACACGGTTACCTCTTGACTATATTATAAATCATATTATAATTTTTGTCAACAGCCCTGAAAGGCTGTTTTTTATTTATTATTACCTCGAGGTATAGTTTTTTAAATTTTAAAAAAATTTTTCCCAATGCTATTGAGTAAAACGCAGATATATTATATAATAATATATCTATAAAAACAAAATGAGGTATTATGTCCCTTTATATATTTGTTTTACGGAAGGAGAAGAATTATGTTATTTTCTCAGGATATCGGTATAGATTTAGGTACGGCGAACACTCTTGTGTTCGTTAAGGGCAAGGGCATTGTTATCCGTGAGCCCTCGGTTGTTGCCATCAACGTAAGTTCAAGACCTGCAAAGGTTGTGGCCGTCGGCACCGAGGCAAAGGAAATGATTGGCAGAACACCCGGCTCAATTACCGCTATGCGCCCCCTCAAAGACGGAGTTATTGCCGACTTTGACGTTACTTGCGAAATGCTTAAAAAGTTCATTCAGAAAGCGATGGGTAATTCATATCTTGCAAAGGCAAGAGTTGTTATCTGCATTCCCTCGGGTGTTACGGAAGTTGAAAGAAGAAATGTTCACGACGTTGCCATTGAAGCGGGTGCAAAGTATGTAAGCCTTATTGAAGAGCCTATGGCAGCGGCTATCGGTGCAGGACTTCCCGTAGGTCAGGCAATGGGCAGTATGATTGTTGACATCGGCGGCGGTACGGCGGAAGTTGCCGTTATTTCCCTTGGCGATATCGTATGTTCACGTTCCGTGAGAGTTGCGGGCGACAGTTTTGACAATGCAATCAGTCTTTACATCAAGAAGAAATATAACCTTCTTATAGGTGAAAGAACTGCCGAGGATATAAAAATCAAAATCGGCTCAGCCACAACCTATGAGGGCGAAGGCAAAATGGAAGTCAAGGGCAGAAACCTCGTTGACGGACTTCCCAAGAACATCACCGTTACAAGTGAGGAAATCAGAGAAGCACTTTCCGATTCCGTTGAGCAGATTCTCGATGCAGTAAAGTCTACCCTTGAAAAGACTCCTCCCGAACTTTCCGCCGACATTATGGAGCACGGCATTACTCTTACCGGCGGCGGTGCACTTCTTCGTGGAATTGATAACCTTATCTCCCAGCAGACCGGTATGCCCGTCAACGTTGCGGATAACCCTCTTGACTGTGTTGTTGACGGAACGGGTATTTATCTTGAAAACGATGTTCTTGCCGCTTCGGGTAAAAGATTTTAATTTGATTTTCGGCTTTTAAGGGTCGATATACAGGTGTTTAAAATGCTTAATTTTTTTAAAAGTAAAAAGTTTAAAAGTTTCCTTTTCATTCTTTGCGCACTTTTAATCGGCGCCGTTCTTGCCGTTGCCTTGAAAAGTTCGTCTTCACCGCTTACTACGGCAGTGAGTGTTGTGTTTTCTCCTTTGCAGAAAGCATCGTCTTTCGTTGCGGAAAAGATAAATTGGCTCGGTGCTTCATTCAAAGGTTCAGGTACTTATATTCAGGAAATTGAAAGACTTGAGCAGAAAATTGCGGAGTATGAAAACAGAGTTGTAAATTACGACGAAATGGAGCAGAAAATTGCTTCCTATGAAAATATGCTGGAACTTAAAGAGGAAAATCCCGATTACATTCTTGAAAGAGCAAATATTATCGGCACGGACAGCGCCGATATGTTCTCTTCGCTTATTATCGACAAGGGCTCAAATGACGGAATAAGTGTTGACGACCCCGTCGTTTACGGCAACTACCTTGTTGGTATCGTGGAAAAAGTAAACCCGTCTTACAGCGTTGTTGAAACTCTTTTAAGTCCGGCTCTTAATGTCAGTGCCCTTGAAAGCAAAACAAGGGAAACTGCTTATGTAATTACCACAATTGAGTATAGTCTGAAGGGCTACTGCGTATTTGCAGGTCTTGAAAAAACGACGGCTGTAACTCCCGGCGGTATCATCATCACATCGGGTATCGGCGGAATTTATCCCAAGGGACTCATTATCGGCACGGTGTCGGAAATTACCGAAAGCGGATATGACCTTTCCTGCAATGCCGTTATCGAGCCCGGGGCAGACATAAGAAACCTTGAAGATGTTTATGTCATTACGGAATTTGAAGGTCAGGGAATAGAGGAAAAAATAGATTAAATGAAAAGGACGGTGAGAAAATGAGATTCAGGGCAAACAGATATATCTATATAAGAAGAATAACTTTTGTTATACTCATTGTTCTTACTGCACTTTTTCAGCATTCGGGACTTATGCCCTCAATTTTCGGTGCACCCGCTATGCTTCTCGTACCCCTTACGGTATGTATTGCAATGTATGAAAGAAGTATGGCAGGCATCTGTTACGGAATACTTGCAGGTGCTCTGTGGGATTTTGCGGCAGTAAACGGTGACGGCTTTTACGGGGTTATGCTGACGTGTATCGGCTTCTTTTCGGGAGTATTCGTTACCCTGCTTTTCAGAAACAACATTAAATCCGCATCAGTTATGGGATTTTGCTCATTGCTTATATTTAATGTTTCCCACTGGCTTATGTTCATTTTGAGAAAAGGTTATGAGGACTCTTTCTCTGCCCTTGTGAGTTTCTATCTTCCGTCAGTGCTTTATTCCATGGTTTTTGTCTTTGTCTATTATAAAATTGTTTCTCTTATTGTAAAAGTAACTTCTCCGAAGAAAAATATAAGTTAAACTTGACATCAGAGAATAAAAAAGAAAAGGAGTGAGAAAATGAAAATTTATGAAATCAGCAAGAAAAGAAATATAGCCGTTCTTTGTCTTATATTCATTTTATCTTTATCCTTTCTCGCTTATCTTTTCAATATCCAGATAATAGACGTTACCAAAGAAAGTGAAACGGTGGTTTCAACGGTGGAAGTATCCGTTGATGCCGTAAGAGGAAACATTCTCGACAGAAACGGTTATCCTCTTGTAACTAACAGACAGGTAAACAAAATAGTTTTCACTTATCTTTCTTTCCCGACGGATTATTCCGAAAGAAATGTTATTATAAATGCACTTATCAAACTTTTCGATAAAAACGGTGTCCAATGGCACGACAATTTGCCTATTGAACTTTCCTCAAAAGGCAAACTCAGTTTCTCCGAAGACAAGGAAAATGAAATTTCTTATCTTAAAAGTGAAGCGTTTCTTGACCTTAACTATTACGCAGATGTTGAAGACTGTTTCAACGCTCTCGTGACAAGGTATCATCTTGAGGAGTATACACTCAAAGAGCAGAGAGCAATCGCTTCGGTTTATTATTCAATGGTCAAAAACGGATTTAATACGGGCAGGGATTACGAATTTGCAACCGATGTTTCAAGTGCCCTTATATCCGTAATTATGGAAAAAAGCGACCTTTTTACAGGTGTAAACGTAAAGATTTCTTCTGAAAGAGAATATACAGACGGCACCGTTGCTCCTCACATTTTAGGTATGGTGGGCCCCATTACAACAAGCGAGTATGAAACGAAAAAAGAACAGGGTTATACCATTAACGATATTATCGGCAAAAGCGGCGTTGAGTCGGCTATGGAAAGTTATCTCAGGGGAGTCAACGGGGTTAAAACCATCACCACCGATTCTGCAGGTAACACTGCCGAGGAGTATACAACTCTCCCCACCGACGGCAATACGGTTATTCTTACCGTTGACTATGAATTGCAGAAAGTTGCACAGACTGCTCTTGCGGACTGTATTGCTTCTTTGCAGGAAACTCTGAAAAGACCCTTTTCGCTTACGGGCGCCGTTGTGGTAATGGGTGTTGAAACCGGTGAAGTTCTTGCAATGGCTTCTTATCCGTCTTATGACAACTCGACCTACTCGGAAAATGCCGACGAACTTAACAATGACATTGATAAACCTCTTTGGAACAGAGCGCTGAGAAGTACTTATACCCCGGGCTCTGCAATTAAGCCTGCCGTTGCTATGGCAGGACTCGAAGAAGGTGTTATCACAAGCAGTACCGTTATAAAGTGTAAGCATATCTATACTCATTATGAAGACTATCAGCCCAAGTGTACCGGTTATCATCTCGGGCAGAATGTCATAAATGCACTTTATAATTCCTGCAACATCTTTTTCTATGAAACGGCAAGACTTCTCGGTATAGACAAACTCAACAGTTATTTTGCCATGTTCGGTCTTGGTGAAAAGACGGGCGTTGAACTTTACGAAAGTACGGGTACCGTTGACTCGCCTACACTTCGCACAAGCCTTGGTGAACTCTGGACTCCGGGTCTTACTGTTCAGGCAGGTATCGGTCACGGTAACAACCAGTTTACTCCGATGCAACTTTGTTCCTATGCGGCAACGATTGCCAACAGGGGTATAAGATATAAGGCTCATATTATAAAAAGCGTCAAAACAGCCGACCTTTCAGAAACTGTGCTCGAAACGGAAAAAGAAATTCTTTCTCAGGCAGATTTTGCCCAATCAAACTGGGATCTTGTTTACAGAGGTATGTACCTTGTAGGCTCCAATAATATTTATTTGTCAAAAGCACCCGTTTCCGTTGCGGCGAAAACAGGTACGACAACAGTTTCCAAGTCTGTGGGCGGCAGAACAATAGAAACCAACAACGGTATTCTCATTTCCTTTGCACCCTACGATGATCCCGAAATTGCCGTTGCAGTTGTTGTGGAAGGTGCAAGCAGCGGTAGTTCGACAGCACCCGTTGTCAGAGATATTATGAATTACTATTTCTCCTCGGAAGATGCACAGGAGAACTTCACCGAGGAAAACGTTTTACTTAAATAAAAGGGGGGCATAGAAAATGGCAGAAAAAATTGTTATCGCTTCCGGCAAAGGCGGAGTGGGAAAAACCTCACTCACCGTGGGCTTCGGAAAGGCTCTGAGTGCCATGGGCTATAAAGTTCTTCTTGTAGACTGTGACTGTTTAAGAAGCATAGACCTTCTCGTCGGTGTAACGGAGCAACTTGTTTATGATTGGGGCGATGTTCTCGGCGGCGCTGACAGTGAAGACGCTCTTTACAGAACAAAGGATGTTGCAGTTCTGACCTGTCCTGATTCCTACGGTGATTATACTGGGGAAGATATGAAAAAACTTCTCGCACTTTACGATGAAGAATTTGACTATATTCTCATTGATGCTCCTGCAGGTGCCGATACGGGACTTACACTTTCAGCGGCGGCGGCAGACAGAGCCATTGTTGTTTCAACTCCCGACCTAGTCTGTGTGAGAAGTGCTTGTATTGCGGCAGGAAAGATTTACAAGATGGGCATTGACGATGTGCGACTTATAATAAACCGCTTAAACAGAAAAGATATTCTCAGAGGCAGACTTCTCAACATTGATGCAGTTATTGACTCAACTCAGGTGCAACTGATAGGCATTGTACCTGAAGATCCGAAAATAAGACTCGGCTCAATGGGAATGAACATATACAGAAAGAGTCAGATTTCCTATGATGCTCTTACCAACATAGCACGAAGAATAAGAGGGGAATATGTCCCTTTGGAAATATAACATATTTTCATTGAATTTAAGGGCGAATTATTAAGATTTTTTTAATAAATCACTTGCATTGTGACATTTTTTTTGTTATTATAAGTTGTAATGATAATAGGAGAGAAGGCGAATGAATGAACATTGCACTAATTGCACATGACGCAAAAAAAGAACTTATGACTCAGTTTTGCATCGCTTATTGCGGAACTCTGAGCAAACATTCTCTTTGTGCAACAGGAACAACAGGTAAAATTGTAAGCGAAGCAACGGGTCTTAACGTTGTTAAGTTCCTTTGCGGTTATCAGGGCGGCGAAGAACAAATCGGTGCAAGAATTGCATGTAACGAAATTGATCTGCTCTTATTTTTCAGGGATCCCATAACAGTCAAGCCCGGTGAGCCCAGTGATGCAAACCTTTTAAGACTTTGCGATGTTCATAACATTCCCGTGGCAACAAACATTGCAACGGCAGAGGCTCTTGTTCACGCTCTTGAAAGAGGCGACCTTGATTGGCGTGACATTGTAAACCCCAAAATGTAAAATTCAATAAATAATATAAAGGCTATGACGGAAAAGAGTAGCGGCGAAATCACGGACAGAGAGAGGCACAGATGCTGGAAGTGCTTCACGGAAAGATGCGCCATGAAGACATTCCCGAGCCGGCTTTTCAGCCCGTGTTGCTGCGTTAAAGGCATCGAGTGGAATGTGAAAACATTCAATCGGGGTGGTACCGTGGAGTTTTATGCTTCATCCCCAATGCAGAGTTTGCTGTGTTGGAGATGGAGTTTATTTTTTTGAACTCAATCCCCGTAAACAGTTAACGCTGAATGCAAAACTTTATTAAATGGAAAATGTAAAATTTCGGTTGCAGGTGAGCAAAAGAAAATTTCTGCAATTTAAATCTACAACGAAAGAACTTTATTTTAAAGGTGATTCCCGTCACCTTACAGGAGGACAAAATAATGGCATTGATAACAAAATCAATCAAGGGTACACAGGATACCCTTCCGAACGAAAGTTACAAGGTGCAGTTTGTTGAGCAGACCTTGCTTGAAACTGCAAAAAATTACGGCTATAAGGAAATCAGAGTGCCCGTTTTTGAACATACGGAACTTTTCCAGAGAGGTGTGGGTGACACTACCGACGTTGTGCAGAAAGAAATGTACACCTTTGAAGATAAGGGCGGACGTTCAATCACACTTCGTCCCGAGGGTACTGCAGGCGTTGTCCGTTCTTATCTTGAACACGGACTTTTCAATGAGCCTGCACCCATGAAGATGTGCTATCTCATTTCCTGCTACCGTTACGAAAAGCCACAGGCAGGCAGACTGCGTGAATTCCATCAGTTCGGCTGTGAATGTATGGGTACAAAATCTCCTGCGGCAGATGCGGAGCTTATTTCTCTTGTAAACGATATCTTCCTTTTCCTCGGAGTAAAGGGTATAAAATTGCAGATTAACTCAATCGGTTGTCCCGAATGCAGAAAGCATTATCACCAGGCACTTAAAAACTACTTTGAAGAAAAGAAAGGCGACCTTTGCGGTACCTGCCTTGACAGACTTCAGAGAAACCCCATGAGAATCCTTGACTGCAAGAGCCCCGTCTGCTCTGAAATTGCAAAGGACGCTCCCAAGGTTACGGATTACCTTTGCGACGAATGCAGTGAGCACTTCGCTTCAGTTCAGAACTACCTTGATATAATGGGTATCGGGTATGAAGTCAACCCCTCAATCGTAAGAGGTCTTGACTATTACACGAAGACCGTGTTTGAATTTGTTTCAACTGAAATCGGCGCACAGGGTACTGTCTGCGGCGGCGGACGTTATGACGGACTCGTGGAAGAAGTAGGCGGTCCTGCTACATCTGCTCTCGGTTTCGGTATGGGTATCGAAAGACTCCTTCTTCTTCTTGAAGCACAGAAAACACCTATGCCTCAGGAAGCAAAGTGTGACATCTATATCGCCTCAATGGGCGAAAAGGCAACGCAGAAAGCGGCACAGATAGCCTCTGACCTTCGTTCAGAAGGTATGCACGCACAGTTTGACGTTGTGGGCCGTTCCGTTAAGGCACAGATGAAGTATGCAAACAAAATCGGTGCTTGCTTCACTGCTGTTTTAGGTGATACTGAACTTGAAAGCGGCAAAGCAAAACTCAAGAATATGGAAACGGGTGAAGAAAGAGAAATTCTTCTTGACAGTTTCGAAGACGATTTTATGCGTATTTCCATTAACGAAAGCCTTAAAGGTCTTGAAGATTTGGGGTATGAAAGCAACATTGATATTGACTCAATTCTCGGCGGAAACTTATTTTAATAAAGGAGAAAAGAATTATGGATTTTATGACAGGACTTAAAAGAACCGACTATTGCGGTACCTTTACCGCCAAAGACTGCGGCAGAGAAGTTGTTGTTGCAGGTTGGGTACAAAGACAGAGAGATTTAGGTGCTCTTATCTTCGTTGACCTTCGTGACAGAACGGGTATCGTTCAACTTGCCTTTGATGATAACACAGAAAAAGAAATCTTCGACAAGGCTTTTTCAGTAAGAAGCGAATACGTACTTATGGCAAAGGGTGAAGTCAGAGAACGTTCATCAAAGAATATGGATATTCCCACAGGCGAAGTTGAAATTTTCGTAACAGACCTTCGTGTTCTCGGCAAGAGTGAAACTCCTCCCTTTGAAATTATCGAAAACTGTCAGACGGCAGAAAACACAAGACTCAAGTACCGTTATCTTGACCTTCGCCGTCCCGATTTACAGAAGAACATCATTATGCGTCACAAGATTACAAAGATTATCCGTGACTACTTTGACGAAAACGGCTTCATTGAAATTGAAACTCCCATTCTCGTCAAGTCGACTCCCGAAGGTGCAAGAGATTTCCTCGTGCCTTCAAGAATCCACAAGGGCAGTTTCTACGCACTTCCCCAGTCACCTCAGCTTTATAAGCAACTTTCAATGGTTGCAGGTTTTGACAGATATATGCAGATTGCACGTTGCTTCCGTGACGAAGACCTTCGTGCCGACCGTCAGCCTGAATTTACACAGATTGACGTTGAAATGAGTTTCATCGAAATGGAAGATATTCTTTCCCTTATCGAAGGCTTTATCAAGAGAGTGTTCAAGGATTCTCTCGGAGTGGATATTCCCACACCTTTCCCCAGACTGACCTATAAAGAGGCTATGGAACGTTACGGCTCCGACAAGCCCGATACAAGATTCGGTATGGAAATCACCGACATCAGCGACGAAGTTAAAAACTGCGGCTTCGGCGTGTTTACGGGTGCGATTGAAAATGGCGGTAAGGTTGCGGCTATTACTGCTAAAAAAGCCTTCTCCGTACTGACGAGAAAAGAAGTTGACAAACTTACCGAAATGGTAAGAGGTATCGGTGCAAAGGGTCTTGCCTGGGCAAGAATCGCTGAAGACGGCACCGTTGCTTCCTCCTTTGCAAAGTTTATGACGGAGGATGAAATGAAGGCTATCACAGAAAAGTGCGGTGCGGAAAACGGCGACGTTATTCTCATTATTGCCGATAAGACAAACACCACACTTTCCGTTCTCGGTGCACTTCGTCAGACAGTTGCAAAGAAACTCGATATCGTACCCACCGACAAATACAATCTGCTCTGGGTTGTTGAGTTCCCCTTCTTCGATTGGGACGAAGAACTCGGTCAGTTCGTTGCAATGCATCACCCGTTCACAGCACCCCTTGAAGAATGTCTTGGCTACCTTGAAACCGACAAGGCAAAGGTAAGAGCAAACGCTTACGACCTTGTACTCAACGGCATCGAACTTGCAAGCGGCTCAATCAGAATCACAAACCCCGACCTTCAGAAGAGAATTTTCTCGCTTCTCGGTCTTTCCGATGAAGAAGCCCACGAGAAATTCGGTTTCCTCACCGATGCATTCAAATACGGTGCTCCTCCTCACGGCGGTATCGGTCTTGGTCTTGACAGACTCGTTATGCAGATGCTCCGCCTTGAAACCTTAAGAGATGTTGTTGCCTTCCCGAAGGTACAGAACGCAAGTGAGCCCATGACAGAATGTCCTGCTCTCGTTGATGCAGAACAACTTGAAATGCTGGGTATTTCCTGCGAAACAAAAGATGAATAAAAATATAATCAGCACTCCCGTGGGGTGCTGATTTGTTATGCATAGCCCTATTTGAAGCAATGAGAAGAACGCCGTTTTTCTGCAAAAGTGAGATAAAATCACAAAAAAGAATTGTCATGAACTTTTTATATACCTATAAACTTTTAAGATGAAAATTGTGAAATAATTTCAGTTACGGTTGACATCTTGCCTTTAAAGTTGTATGATATATAGTGATTGAGAATGTAAAAGTGTTTTTATGCAAATCAAGATACGGAGCGTAGAAAGAAATGAAAAGAATCTCAGCACTTCTTTTGGCAATTCTGATTTTAATATTTGCCTTGGTGCCGTCTGCTTCTGCCGTTGTTGTTTCAACGGAAAACGGTCTGGCTTTTTCTCCGGGCAACACAAGATGGGTCAACCCTGACTATAACTACGCATGGCTTGATAATCTTTTTATCCGTGACGATGCAATGTCGGTAACTCTCAAAGAGCTTGTTCCCAAGCCCGATGACTATGCCTATGCAATCACCTGTGAAGAGTTTATCGAAGAATGTGAAAGATACATAGACCTATATGAACTTGACGACAAAACTTTTGCCGAAACCTATTATCAGATAGTTGACGTTATATACTATGCAGTTGTTGCTTTGGGTATGACCGCTGATGTTGATGTTATGACGGAAGAACTTGAAAACCGTGGCATTGTTTTGCCCGAAGAAATTTCAGGTGACGACATTGCCGCACTTAACATTGTTTATGCGTCACTTAAAAACAATGCGATGTATATTCTCTATGATGAAGAAATCGTTATTCCCAGAGGTACAACCCTTGAGGGCGCTCTGGTAATTATCCTTGCAGGTATAACGGGCACCTTCCTTCCTTCAGGTGTAAACACCGTTCTCGGTTTTGCTGCTCAGGCAACAAAAAATTACGTTACCGAATTTGAGGATATTCCTCTCAGCAGTAATCCCGACGTTGAAGAAATTTTCTTCTGGAGCAAGGTGATCGCCGCCGCTAAAAACGGTTACGATGTGCCTTTGAGCAATTACTCCACCCTTTCCGATGCACAGAAAGAGTATGTAAACTATGCTTACTGTTCAACGGTTATCGAACTTGCCTATGATGTACGTGTAAACCCCGTTTACCTTATGTCTGCCTCTGTCAGTGAGGAAGAATATTCCGTTCAGAAACTTGTACTCAAGACTATGCTCGATACGGCAGGTGTTGCATATACTCAAACAAACACCTTGGAAGAACTGTTTGACCTCGCTTGTCAGAACGGTTACTTCGCCCTTGAAAATGAATTTTTCAGTGACGTGCTTAATTATGAAATGGAAGTTGCACCTTCCTGCGAAAAGGTGTGGTTTACGCCCATCACTCTTGCCGACCAACTCGGCGGTGACCTGCAATACCTTAAAATTCTTCTCAATGATACGGAAATATCGGCAGGCTCAACGGTTTCCGTTGATCTTGACACATCTGCCGAAGAAGAAACAATACTTCTTGCCGTGTTCTATAACGACGGCTCATCAATTAACGATTACGCCGTTTACAAGTTCACCGTTATAAAAAATCCCGAACTTGAAACTCAGCAGAAAGCCGAAGAAGGCGACGTCGTAGGTCAGATTCAGGATTACGTCAATTCTGTTATTCCAGCAGATAATGAAAAAGTTTCGGGAATTTTTGAAAATATTAACTCTGCCGCAGACTCTGTTGCAAAATATACAACGGGAGAAAGTCTTGGAAACTTCCTGACTACATATTCTTCCGATGAGGCGGATACTACCGATGTTACCTACGGTCTTGAATATCTTGAAACCCTTGTGGATTCCCTTTATACAACAGACGAAAACGGCAACATTGTTACAACCTCTGTTTACACCGTTACAGGTAATGAGGAAACAACGACTCAGACCATAATCGAAAAGGCAGTGGAAACTGTTACGGAAAACATTGAATTTGTTATGGCTCCCACAGGTCTTATTGCTCTTGGCGGTCTTGTCGGTTTCTTTATGAACTCAAAGAAACACCGTGACACAGAAATGTATAACGAGGAAAACAACGAAGAAGAAAACGACTGATTAAACAGTAAGGAACTGCCTTGAAAGCAAGGCGGTTTCTTCTTTTTATGCAATTTTTATAAAAAATATAGGGAATTTATATCAAAATTAAAGTATTATACTTGACATATTGTATAATTTGTTTTAAAATATACAAGATAATGCATAACATTATCGTCGAGTAACATTACTGTAATTCTTTTGATGACCTGTCGGTGATATACGTAATCACTCTTATAACGGAAAAAAGGGCATACCCGAATTCTTTTTTCCGCCATTTGCGATTACCTTTTGATATTACCCAAGGCTTTTAGCCACACAAAACAAAAAAGAAGGAGGTGCTGCTACTTTGGATTGGTTAGTTACTATTATTGTCGCAGTTGTCTGCGCAGTTGTATTTGCTGTTATCGGCTTTGTTCTGGGTCAACTTCACAGAAAAAAGACTGCTGAAGGTCTTATCGGCTCGGCTAACGAAGAAGCAATCCGCATTGTCAATCAGGCGGTAACTGAAGCCGAAACTAAAAAGAAAGAGGCTGTCCTTGAAGCAAAGGACGAAATCCACAGACTCAGAAGTGAAACTGACCGTGAACTGCGTGAAAGAAGAAACGAAGTTCAGCGTCAGGAAAAACGAATGATTCAGAAGGAAGAAAGCCTTGACAAGAAAATCGAAAATCTTGACAGAAAAGAAGAACAACTTGTTGAAAAAATCAAACTTGCTGAGAACCAACTTTCCGAAGCAGAGAGCATCAAAAGAAGTCAGTTAGAAATGCTTGAAAAAATATCGGGCTATACAAGAGAACAGGCAAAGATTGACCTCATAAAGAGTGTTGACGAAACACTCAAGAGAGATAAGGCTGTTAAGGTTATGGAATATGAGCAGGCCGTTCGTGAGGAATGTGAAAATCTCGCACGAGAAATTATAACGACCGCAATTCAACGCTGTGCAGCCGATCATGCTTCTGAAGCAACGGTTTCCGTTGTTCCTTTGCCCAATGATGAAATGAAAGGCCGTATCATCGGTCGTGAAGGCAGAAACATCAGAACTCTTGAAACAATCACAGGTGTTGACCTTATTATTGACGATACACCTGAAGCAATTACTCTTTCAAGCTTTGATCCCGTTCGCAGAGAAGTTGCAAGAATTACTCTTGAAAGACTCATCAGCGACGGCAGAATTCATCCCGCACTTATCGAAAAGATTCACGAAAAGGCTCAACGTGAAGTTGACCAGACTATCAAGCAGGCAGGTGAAAGAGCAGTTATTGACGCAGGTGTTAACGGTGTGCATAACGAACTTGTTAAACTCCTCGGTCGTCTTAAATACCGTACAAGTTACGGTCAGAACGTGCTCAACCACTCCCTTGAAGTTTCCTATATCGCAGGTCTTATGGCGGCGGAACTCGGTGTCGATGTTAAACTTGCAAGACGTGCAGGTCTTCTTCACGATATCGGTAAAGCTGTTGACCATCAGCAAGAGGGCTCACACATTGAACTTGGTGTTGAATACGCCAAGAAATATAAGGAAAACGACATCGTTATCAATGCAATTCACGCTCATCACGGTGACGTTGAACCCAAGAGCATCATCGCTTGTCTTGTTCAGGCTGCCGATGCAATTTCTGCGGCAAGACCCGGTGCAAGACGTGAAAATCTTCAGAACTACATTAAGCGCCTTGAAACTCTTGAACAGCTTTCAGAGTCCTTCGGCGGCGTTGAAAAGGCATTTGCAATTCAGGCAGGCCGTGAAGTACGTATCGTAGTTAAACCCGAGGCAGTAAGCGATGAAGAAATGGTACTTCTTGCACGCAGTATTGTTGAAAAGATTGAGCAGGAAATGGAATATCCCGGTCAGATTAA
>CAYNIN010000015.1:0-30561 GCA_964397395.1 uncultured Faecalibacterium sp. | reverse complement strand
ATTTCTTTGTTTTGCTGTTATACTGATAAATTCTGTAGCCGTCAGCACCCGTTACTTTCTTCCATGTGAGGTTGATTGCAGAAATTGACTGCTTTGCAGTAATTTTGCTTGTTGCCTTGGGGATAATTGTAAAGGTAAGTTTCTTTGTACCTTCATATTTCCCTTTGAAAGTAATCGTAACGGTGTATTTGCCTGTTGCTTTACAACCCTTTTCATAGGAAACAATGTAATCTGTGTCTTCTTTGAGTGCGTTACCCTTACTGTCCTTAACTGTTACGGAAGGCTTCTGAACTTTGCCGTTATATGTGTAAGATGTTGCAGAAAGGGTGATTGTTTTCGGCATATAAATTGTTGTGCTCGACTTCTTTGCACCGCATACAGAACACGCAGTTACAATACTGCCGTTTTTTGAAAGTGTTGCTTTGGTTGTGGTGGTTTTGTAGGTGTGGGAGAGTTTTTTTATTGGCTCGGTGTAACTATAACTACACAGCGAACAGACATGTGTCCTTTCACCTGCAACAGCACAAGTTGCGGTTGCGGTAACAGATGAAATATAATCATGATAATGTTCAGCAAAAATTAAGCCGTTGTTATATGCGTATTTTTCAGCAGCAGAATTACTGTAACCCTCTAATCTAAATGGAGTATATTTTATAATATCATAACCGTATTTATAATTAAATTCATAACCTATAGCATATAAACCTATTTCTATTACGTTCTCAGGAACAAAAACTCTATCTAACTTTGTACAATTTGTAAAAGCATAATTACCTATTTTCTTTACTCCGTTACCTATTTTTACACTTGTAAGTCTTGAACAATGGTGAAATGCGTAATCATTTATGCTTGTTACACTATCAGGGATTGTTATGCTTGCAAGGTTTGTGCAACTATCAAACGCATAATTGCCTATACTTGTTACGCTGTTGCCTATTGTTACGCTTTCAAGGCTTGTGCAAAGTTCAAACGCATAATCGCCTATGCTTGTTACGCTGTCGGGGATTACATATTCAGTTCTGCTGTTACCTGCAGGATATTGAATCAAGGTTGTTTTATCCTTGTTAAACAATACCCCAAATTCATCATTCGAATAATATTTATTGTTTTTAGTAACAGTGAAACTTGTTAAGCCTAAACACAAATCGAAAGCCGTAATATCTATCGATACTACGTTATCGGGGATTGTTACACTTTCAAGGCTTGTGCACAAAGTAAATGCTTCACTGCCTATGCTTGTTACGCCGTTGCCGATTGTAACGCTTTTAAGGCTTGTGCAATAATAAAACGCATACTTACCTATGCTTGTTACGCTGCTGGGGATTGTTACGCTCTTAAGGCTTGTGCAATCATAAAACGCATCATCGCCTATGCTTGTTACGCCTTCTTCGATAACAACGCTTGTTATACTTGACTCACAAAAAGGTGAATCGTAGTAGAAATAATCCGTCATTGCTCCCGTACCGCTGATAACAACCTCACCTGTTTCGCTGTTATAGGTGTAGGTTACATTGTCACCGCAACTGCCGCTTGAGTTAAGGGCACTTGCACCAAAGCACAGCAAGCACATTGTCAACACGACTAAAACTACACCCAAAATAAATTTTTTTGCTGTTTTCACAATTGTCTACCTCCAAAATTGTTTTTGTAATCAAATTATAGTAAATTTATTTACTAAAGTCAATGAATTTTAGTAAATATTTTTATTAAAAATGCGTAGTAAACATATTTACTGTGTACACTTAACATTGAAAATAAGTGCAAAGAGGTAGTGTTTATGAAAAATATAATGGAAAAGTTCCGTGACCTTCGTGACGATAACGACCTCACGCAAGAACAAGTTGCAAAATACCTCGGCACTTCACAAACAATGTATGCAAGATACGAAAGAGAAGCAAACGAACTTCCCATAAGACACCTGAAAAGTTTATGTCAGCTTTATAACGTATCGGCAGATTACATTTTGGATTTGAAAAAAGATAAGAAAAGAGAAACAGGCAAAATAAAAAGATAGGTAAACATCACTTGCGAATGTTATTACCTATCTTTTTTTGACTTATTTTCTCTTGTCGTCGCTTGCTATACGATTTTCTCTAAAAAGAAATAAAGTCAGCAACATAATTTTTCTTACATTTATACTATACATTCCCTCACCTCTTTTGTCAAGAGGTGATTTTTTTCATCTTCCAAACGCTCTGAACAGCGGCAGACACGCAGAGAAAAACCTCTTATAAGCAAGGCAGTAGTCCTCGCTTTCACGGTTTCGTTTGCAGCCCCCTGCTCTGCAGATGGGGTAAAACTTACACGCTTTGCATCTCTCGGGTACGGTCAGACTCTCTTTAATAAAAGTTTCCGCCTTTTTGCTTTTCGCCATTTCTTCAAGGCTTTGGGTATTAATGTTACCTAAAAGCCACTCGTCAGTACAGTAGAAGTCGCAGGGGTAAATGTTCCCGTTACCCTCGGCAACAAACTGATGGGTACAGTGTCCCATAAGTCCGCACTGCTCTGCCCTTTCGCCAAGGTACATTCTCACCCAATTGTCAAACTGCCGTATGCTCATATACTTTCCCCGTACAAAATCCTTCACATAAAGGTTGAAAATACGGATAAGGAAGTCGGCATACTGCTCGTTTGTCATATAAAGTTCACTCTTTGTGTTATCGCCCATAGGACGAAGGCAGGGAATGAACTGCAGATAACCGTAGCCGTTAGTGCGGAAATGCTTGTAAATTCTTTCCGCATTCTCTGCACAGTAGCCCGTGAGAACGGTGAGGATATTGAACTCTACGCCGTGCTTTTTAAACTTGTTTGCGGCGGCGGTAATTTTGTAATAGGAGTTCTGCCCCTTACTGTCAAGGCGGAATTTGTTTCCTGCAAAGTCGCCGTCAAGGCTTAAGCCCACAAGGAACTTGTTATCGTGAAAAAATCTCGCCCACTCGTCAGTTACAAGGGTGCCGTTGGTCTGTATGGAATAGAAAATCTCTGAATTTTTCAGGTTATATTCATTCACCTTTTCAGTGAAAAAACGGAAATAATCAATTCCTGCCATTAAAGGCTCACCGCCCTGAAAAGCGAAAGCCACAGAGGAGCCGTCAGCAAATTTCAGGGCGCTTTTTATTAAGTTTTCTGCCGTATCCTGCTCCATTATACCAAAGGAAACAACCTCTCGTTGTGACGCAACATCACAGTAAAAGCAATATTTGCATCTTAAGTTGCAAAGAGATGAGGCAGGTTTAATCATTATCGAAAGAGCCGGCATTATTCAATAATACCTCTTCTGTTTTCGGCAAACTTCTGCTGAATTGAATCGAGTTTTTCGTGCATCTCGTCGGAAATTGTGGGATAAACGGTAGTACGGTTGTAGTTTTCCTGATAGTCGTCGGAAAGAATGTGAAGCCAATTCTTACGGTTCTTATCCCAGAATGCCGAGTTATCGTTCTGAATCTTATCGAAATACTTGAATGTTATATATTCATTATCGGTAAGAACATCATAATCATAGGAAGAGTATTCTTCCTTTTCGAGAACGCTGTCTGTGGAAACGGTATACTGAATAGCCTTGATGTCTTCACGTTTCATATGAAGAATGGGATAGTCTTCGGTGTGAACAACTTCGTCCTCTGTAATAACGGGCACAAAGGAAACGCCGTCAATCTCTCTGTCTGAAGGAAGTGTGTTTTCCTCGCCGCCGACGGTAATACCGCAAAGGTCAATAAGCGTGGGGAAAAGGTCAACGAAAGTTGCACTGTTTTCTCTTGTTTCGCCTGCTTCAAAAAGACCGTCATTGTTATCCCATCTTATCATAAAGGGAACTTTCTGTCCGCCCTCATAAGCAAGATACTTGCCGCCACGAAGGTCTGCAACGCTGCCTTCAAGAGCAGGGCCGTTGTCGCTTGTGAACACGATAATTGTGTCTTCAAGTACGCCTAAATCTTCAAGGGTGTCAAAGAGTTTACCGAGATATGTATCAAACTCTGTTACGCAGTCAACATAAGTACCCATACCCGATGTGCCGTCAAAGTCGTCACCTGCAAATACGGGAGCGTGAGGCCAGGGTGAAGCATAGTAAGCAAAGAAGGGCTCGTCACTGTTTGTAACAACATCGGTAATCCATTCGGTGATTTCTTCGTGAATCCATTCGGTGAGTTGGCTCTGGTCCTTCTTACCGTTTTCATCTCTCATTTCGCTTGAACTGTGTACGATTTCATATTCGCCGTCGGTTTCACTTACGTGGTAGAAAGCATACATATCGTTTACGTGGTGGCTGCCGTAGAAATAGTCAAAGCCCTGATTTGTGGGAAGATATTCGCCGTAGTCACCAAGATGCCACTTACCGAATGCACCCGTTGCATAACCTGCGTTCTGGAATACTTCTGCGATTGTGATTTCATCGCCGAGCATACCGTCAACATTGTTGCCCATTTCAAAGGAGTTGTAAACTCTTGTCTGTGAAAAGGCGTTAGTGGTCTGCACTGTGGGATAGATAACGTTGTCCGCATATCCACGGTAGGGGTAACGACCTGTGAGAGCAGCAAAACGGGCGGGTGAGCATACGGAATAACTTGAATAGAAGTTTTCAAAGTTGAGTCCGTTTTCACCTATGGAGTCGATGTTGGGTGTGTCGTAAATAGCACCGTTGAGAGATACGTCACCGTAACCGAGGTCGTCCATAAGAATGAAAAGCACGTTGGGATTTGATGATGAAGCCTTGTCAACACCGTTCAGATAATCGTCGTGACCGTCCCAGAGTCTTTCTGTAACGGGCTTAGTTCTGTGGTTGCCGAAAAGAACGGAGAAAACCGATGAGAGCATAAGAAGAACGCTCAGAGCAAAGGAAGAAACAGTCTTGAGTGTGCCTTTATTGCACTTTTTCTTTGCAACAAAGAAAAGTCCCCATAAAGAAATTGCTGCAGGAAGTGCTAAAAGAATGTTACCTAAAAGTCTTGTAAAGAATGAGCCTTCGCCTGTGAAAAGTGAATTTTCGCTGCTGAGCCAGCCTGCAGCACCGTCGGAAATGAATGCGCCGAAACCTGCGTCTGCGCCCCAGATAACGTGGAACACTATCATACCGACTGCGGAAATAGCGTAGCCGAAAACCATAGGTGCGTAAACCTTTTTCTTAATGATAAGAGAAAGGAACATAATTGCAGACATTATGCAGCAGTAAAGCAGACATACAAGATTTACAAGATTAAGTCTTGTAATAAGCAGCGCAGCTGCAACGCCGATACCTATTACCATTAAAATAATAGGGAAGACTTTTTTTGATGTGTCAAGTGAAACTTTTTTCTTCATATTTTACACCCTTTTTCGTTTTCACGAAACCTTTCTGATATAATAAGTTCAGTATACTCTAAATCGACTTCGTAGTCAATAACAAAGAAGTGTATTTGTGACAAAAATTACATTTCCATGAATAAATCCGACAAGTCTTTAAGACCGTAGATGTCAATAATATTCTCCGTTCCTTCCTTGATTTCAGTTTCGGTATAATTATTTGAAAGAAGAAACTCTCCGTCCATTTCTGCAAGTCGGTAATAGAAAACAAGTGCCGTTTTAAGAAAGCGTCTGTCACCGTCGGAAACGAGTTCCATAAGTTCGTTTTCCGCTTCGTTTATTCTGCCTTCTTCTGCCATTGTGAGAAGTCTTTGAGTTATCTCCTTTTCTTCGGCACGGGCAATTATCTCCTCTACGGGTACTGTGGTATCAATATTAAAAAGAAGTTTAAGCAGCATTCTCACCGCTTCTTTTATCATACGCATTATATAGTCTTTTTCGAACATGGCAAACATAAATTTCACTCCTTTTGCTTTCTTTTTAATTATAAGTGCAGGCTTTTCCTTTGTCAATTGATTTTGCATTAACTTTGTGGTACAATATGCGGTAAATAAGACTGACTGCGTATCAGAGGTGTATAAAAATGAACTGCCCTATTCATCAGGATATTGAAAAACTCGGCGATAAAATAAAAAAACTCGCTTTCAGCGAAAAGAAAAACAAAGACTTCGAATATACAAAAGTCACCGTGCGTCCTTTCCTTTCAAAAAAAGGCACCGTATGGCAACTTGAAAAGTTCAGAAACAATCAGGTCTTTCACGAAAACCTTTCAAAAGACGACTTTCTTCTCTGGCTCGAAAAGGTTGGAAAAGAAAACTTCCGTCAACTTTCCCTCACTGCCGAAGGCGTAAACATTCACTACACTGTTTTTCCCGATAAGGTTAAGCGAAAGGAAACGGCAAACTCTCTTTCAAAGTCCGCTCCCCTTTCTCACAACAAAGAAAAATCCTACATTTTAAAGCAAGGTGAAAACATACCCGCCCTTGTGGATCTGGGCGTTTTCACAAAGGATTTCAAAATAGTAAACAGCAAGTACGATAAATATAAGCAGATAAACCGTTTTATCGAAATAATCGACGACAGTTTCGGTAAAATGAATAAAGATGAAATTACAATTCTCGACTTCGGTTGCGGAAAAAGTTATCTCACCTTTATCGTTTACTATTATTTCACCGTTATCAAAAAAGTTAAAGCAACGGTTATCGGCTATGATTTAAAGGAAGACGTTGTGAAAAACTGCAACAAAATCGCAGAAATTTACGGCTACGAAAACCTGAAGTTTTACGTAAACGACGTTACAAAAGGCGAAGTTTTTAAAGATGCGGTTGATATGGTCATCACCCTTCACGCCTGCGATATCGCAACGGATTTCGCCCTCTGCCACGCAATAAGCCACAAGGTACCCCACATTTTCTCCGTGCCCTGCTGTCAGCACGAAATCTGTCAGAGCATCAAAAAAGGCGGCGACTTTGATTTGCTTTTAAATCACGGACTTATCAAGGAGCGTTTCTCCGCCCTTCTGACCGACAGTATCAGAGCAGAGATACTGAAAAAATGCGGATACGAAACGGATATAATTGAGTTCGTTGACTTTGCACATTCACCGAAAAATCTTATGCTTCGCTGTAAACTGAAAAAGCCTCTCACCCCCGATTTGACAGAGATTGAAAGGCTTATGGAAAGATACGGTTTCAGTCAGAAACTTTATGAACTGATAAAATAACAGGCGTTTTTTATAAATAGCGATTAACTGACATAAATATTTTGCAAAGAACCGTTAGTATATAATTTATAAGTAAAAGTTGCTGCAAGAACTCCGCTGAAATAAACGTAAGCGTAAGCCTTTTCGCCGCTGTAAGAAACTTTATAAGAAAAATTGTCCGCATAATCTCCTGTAAAAGTACCTTTTATTGAAGTGATAGTTGCATAATGTTCAACGGAAGAATAAATCCCGGTGACAGTTGCATTAAAAGTTGCCATCAGACTATAATTTCTGTCGTAAATTGCATGACTGAATGTTTTTGTTTTTTCTTTTTCGGGATAAGAATAAACGGAGACTCCGTCATTTTCATCCTGATTTTCAACGGTAATGACAGAATAGTCACCGAGTTCGCTTAATAAAACATTGTAAAGGACAACATCCTGCCCCTTGAAGATTACGGCTTCCCTTTCTGCCGACGAAAACATTGCAGTCATTGAAAAAACCGTAACAATTGCCATAATGAGTGCTGCTGCTTTTTTGATTTTTCTCATAATAAATTACTCCTTTATGTTTTTACTTTAATGATTCTATCAGCAGTGTTAGTTCTTCCGCATCGGCACTGCCGAAAAAGCTCACAACCATTAAACAGGAATCTTTAATCCACGCACCGACTATACAGTCTTCTGTCTGATAAACGTTTATGCTCATTCCTTTTGTTTGAATGTTATATTTTTCTGCATTTTCAATATCAATAATAAACCCCTTTGGATTTAACGTCTGCTGAACAAATTTGATGATTTCTCCGTCTTCGTTTTTATAAACCCACATTATTTCCGTTTCCGTTTTCTGATAATCATATAATGTAAAGCCTTCGGGAATATATGTAAGTTTGTATTCGTAAAGAATTTCACCTGTTTCTTCAACATTGAAAGCAAAATAATCTGCGTCGCCCAAACTTTTTTCAAAAAAGTTTTGAATAGATTCCGTAACTGCATCCACGTTGCAGGAAAGGAAAACTACAATAACAAAAGTGCAAAATAAGACAATTGCTTTTGCCGTTCCTGTGTTCCGAAACGGAACAAAATGAACGGTCTTTTCTTTTCCTCTAATAAGCGTGTTAATCCTGCTTTTATACTGCTTTGAAAACTCATAATCAACGTCTTCACAAGCAGAAATTATTTCATCAAATTCAATTTTAAACGCATCTCTGAAAGCATCGTCAAATCGTGCTTTACTTAAATTCACTTAAACTCTCCTCCTTTTTCCAACAAATCAATAAGTTGCTTTTTGCCCCTGACAAGTTGTTTTTTAACAGTGGAAACTTTTCTGTTCAAAAGCCTTGAAACATCGTAAACAGAAAGTTCTGCCACTAAATGATAATAAAGAACATCTCTGTATCTTTCGTCCATTGAAACAATGGCTTTGACAATCCTGTCATATTCTGACTTTTGACATACCGTTTCGATAAACTGCTCGTTTGAAATATTTTCCGCACGGTTGATCCCGTTTGAAGAGCCGAAAATAAACATTTCTCTTTTATGCTTGTTCCCGATATTAAGAGCAGTGTTCTTGGTCGCTTTCAGAAGATAATTTCTTACGTCTTCTTCACAGGAAAACTTCTGAATAATATTCATATGCTTTTTTGATATTTTCAGAAAAACATCGTGAACAGCATCCTCTGCATCAGCGTTACTGTGCAAAATTGATTTTGCGATAAGAAACATCTGTCTGCTGTATTTATTATACAATTCTTCAATTGTTAAATCTTCATTATGCGAAAAAGCAAAATTAAACGATATCATATTTTCTCCGTCTTCTTCTTTTCTTATAATACAACAATTAAGAGCAATGAAAAGGTGACATAATTTTAAAAAAATCATAAAAAAAGCTGTTATACTTGCCTTCACCGCAAGCATAACAGCTTTTTATCAAAGTTTTCTGTCCTTATTAAAACTCTCCTGAACCGCCTTTTCAACAGCCGCCTCAAAGCCGCTTTCCTGCAAAGAGCACACACCCTCAATGGTTGTACCGCCCGGAGAGCAGACCCTGTCAACGAGAGCCCAGGGGTGTTCATCGCTTTCAAGAATCATCTTCGCACTGCCGAGAACTGCCTGAGCGGCAATCTGGAGAGCCTGTGCCTTTGGCATACCGTTTTTCACGGCGGCTCTTGCAAGAGCGTCTATGTACATATAATTAAAGGCAGGACTGCAGCCGCCGATTGCACTGAAAATTGAAAAAAGTTTTTCCTCGATTTTCACCGCAGTACCGAAACATTCGCAAAGTTTTTTTACAAATGCAAGGTCATGCTCTGTTGCAGTTTTGCCGCCGCAGTAGGCGGAAACTGCCGCAAGTACACTTGCGTTTATGTTGGGCATAACACGTACGAATCTGCCCTCGAAAGTGAGGCAGGAAGAAAGAAATTCAAGACTTTTTCCTGCGGCAATTGAGATAAAAAGCGGATTCTTATACCTGGCTACACCGTCAATTTCACCGAGAACGGAAGCAATGACATTGGGCTTTACCGAAAGAACAATTTTACTGCAAGAATCTGCAAGTTCTTTTGCCGAAGCAAAAACCTTCACACCGTACAAAGAGGAAAGTTCCCGAGCCTTTTCTTCACAAAGGTCATAAACGCCTATTTCTCCGCCCTCAAGCATTTTTGAAGAAACAACACCTCTGATTATGGCAGAAGCCATGTTTCCCGTACCGATAAAGCCAAGCATTATGCGAGTACCTCCTCGGGAATATCCGATGTGCAGTTGGGACACTTAACGGCTTCGATGCTGATTTCGCTCTTACAGAAGGGACAAACCTTTGTGGTAGGTGCTTCTTCTGCTGCGGGCTTTTTGCCGATTTCCATAATCTTGTTGATACCCTTGACAAGAAGGAAAATAACAACAGCCATTATAAGAAAATTGATAACTGCAGTTGCAAATGAGCCGTAGTTGAGAGTGGCATAGCCTGCTTCTTTTGCGGCTTCAAGAGTTGCAAAAGATACGTCGTCCGTGGTGAGCACAATAAACTTATCGGCAAAGTTGATACCTTTTGTTAAAAGTGAAATTACGGGTGAAACAATGTCATTTACAAGAGAGTTTACAATAGCCTGGAAAGCACCGCCTATGATAACACCGACGGCAAGATTCATAACGTTGCCTCTTAAAATAAATGTTTTAAATTCTGCAATAAAGCCTTTCATTTTTAATTCCTCCTGAAAATTTATAAATAAATATTATCACATATTTTTCCAAAAATAAAGTATCTTTCAAAAATTAAATGCCCGTAAAGTCAAATTTCGGAATAAAATCTTCCGTTGCCGCTTCGGGACTCTGGGTATAAATTGTTTCAAAGCCCAGATTTTCCGCATAAGAAAGCACTTTTTCATACTCTCTTGACGTTATTCTTCTTTGAAGTTCGGGGAAATTTTCCACCTCACCGAAAGGTGTATACTGTGCCATAAGGCTTATGGCGGTATCGGTGCCAAGATTTTCTTTTATAAAATCAAGAATTTTTATGGTCTGATTTGTGTTTTTCGGCAGAACAAGATGTCGGACAATCAAACCTTTGCGCATTATACCTTTTTCGTCAAAGATGTTTTCGGGGCACTGTCTTTTCATTTCCGTAAGTGCCTTTGATGCATAGTCAAAATAGTCCTTTGCAAAGGAGTACTTCTCACTTCTTTCTGAGTCTATGTATTTAAGGTCGGGCAGGTAAATATCAACAATACCCTCAAGGCTTTTCAGGGTTTCAGTTTTTTCATAACCCGAAGAATTGTAAACTACGGGTACGGGCAAAGGATTTTCAGTAAGCACCTTTTTAATCTGCAAAGCGTAGTGGGTGGGATTTACAAGGTTGATGTTGTGAGCACCCTGTGCGATAAGTTCAAGGAAAATTTCACAAAGTCTTTCCTCTGTTACAGTCTTCCCTTTTGCTCTGTGGCTTATTTCATAATTCTGACAGTAGACACAGCCGAGATTGCAACCCGAAAAGAAAACCGTGCCGCTTCCCTTTTCACCGCTTACGGACGGTTCTTCCCAAAAATGAAGTGCTGCTCTTGCAATTTTAATTGTGTTGGGTACTCCGCAGAAGCCCACGCCCGTTTCTCTGTCCGCACCGCAGTTTCTCGGACACATATTACATTTCATATTTTAACACCTTCAGTATTTCATCACTTGGTATTTTACCACATTCATTTGACTTTTTCCATAATATTGTATATACTTTTTTTATAAACAGGTAGGAGTGATTATATGCTTTTGGCAATTGATATGGGTAACACCAACATAACTTTAGGCGGTTACAAGAACGGCGAACTGATTTTCGTTTCAAGGCTTTATACGGCAAAGCATAAAAGCAGTGACGAATTTGCCATTGACCTGCTGGATATATTCAATCTTTATAAGGTCAACCCCAAAGAGTTCAGGGGCTGTGTTTTCGCTTCCGTTGTACCCGAACTGACGAACCCCGTTGTTCGTGCGGTTAAAACCACAACGGGTATTGAGCCCATACTCGTCGGCGGAGAATATAACGGCAATTTAAGGTGCGATATTCTGCCCGTTTCCTACCTTGGTGCCGACCTTATTGCAGGTGCCGTTGCCGCAAGAGAAAAATATCCCCTGCCCTGCCTTGTTGCCGACCTGGGTACTGCAACAAAAATTCTCGTCATCGACGAAAACGGTAATTTCAGAGGTTGTACCATTTCACCGGGAGTTAAAATTTCTCTTGATGCTCTTGCACAGAAAGCGGCTCTGCTCCCCTCAATCAGTTTCACAAGGCCAAAAAACGCCGTTGGTGAAAACACCACCGAATGTATGCAAAGCGGTATCGTCTACGGCACTGCGGCAATGCTCGACGGTCTTATCAAAAGAATCAAAAAGGAGCTCGGATACGAAGATTGCACCGTTATTGCAACGGGCGGTTACAGTACTGGAATAATCCCCTGCTGTGAAACGGAAATTCTTTATGACGAAAATCTGCTTCTTGACGGTCTGAGAATAATTTACGAAAAGGCTCAATAAAATTTTAACTGCTCACTTTACGAAGTGGGCAGTTGTTTTTATTGTATATTACAACAAGGTTCCCGAACGCAAAGCGTGAGGGGTTCTTATAAAGATATGAATTAAATTGTTTATTATTTGTTTTATATATGTATGTTCTGCGAAGCAGAAAGACATCATCATTAACATATACATATACACATACACTTTCACTATCACTATCACTATCACTATCACATACACTATCACTATCACTTTCACTATCACTATCACTATCACGTTCACTATCACTATCGGCTTTTTGTGGGTTATTGAAAAACCGAGTGGGTTTTGTTGGGTTTTGGTGGGTTTTATTGTATGGTACGGCGCCTCAATGTACCGCCGGAACTAACATCTCCTCGGGTGAGGCTTTAGTCCGAGTAAAAGCGGCGGCAACAAATTTCTCTGCCGCCACCCGCTAAAGCACGTATTTTGCATTTTGCATTCAAATTACCTGTGCGGTAATTTTATAACCTTGCAGATTTTCTCAAGGAAAAGCCACATAAACACTATCTGTATTGCCCCCGTAATGAGTGCCTGGGGTATTCTTGTCAGCAAAACGGCAAAGTAACCCTTTTCGGCACTGTAATAATAAGTCCAGAGCCAATAACTGTTAAGAAGAAGTGAGCAAACAATCTGGGAAGACACAACGGAGCCAGCAATTCTCAAAAGGCTTGTTTTCTTTGAAAGGAACAAACCGAAAATAAGTCCCGATACCACCGCCGTAACCGTAAAACCCGGCATATAAGCCCCAGTTGTGGGAAAAGCAATTGCCCCCACAAGATCTCCCATACCGTAAACGAGCACGCTTGCAAAAACACCGAAGCATCTTGCGGCAATTACTACGGGAATAAAGGAAAGGGAAAATCGGGTAATGCCCAAAGGTATTGAGCCGAATCTTGCAAGAACCACCTGCATGGCGATTAAAAGTGCAAGACAAACAAGGACAAAGATTTTTTCTTCATTTTTTCTTTTTGACATAAAAAACACTTCCTTCAGTTTGCCCCACAAGTGATGAAACAACTAAAGAAAGTTCTGATGTTTTTTCTTTTTTTCGTCACAGCGGGATGCGATTTGCGTACCGCAAGACAAAAGTCTTTTCGTCCCTGAAGCAACTCCCCGTCTTCAAGGCACTGAGCGCACACAAACCTACTCTGTAATTCGTTTACTGATAGAATATATCACTTTTATATTCACTTGTCAATGAGTGTTCTCACTTAAAAGGGAATATTTTTCTGAACTTTTTCTGCCAAACTTTAATATAAAGGGTAACTATTCTTGTAAGGGCAATATCGTAAACTATAAAAACAATGTTTCCGAGAAAAAGCATAACGGGAGCAGCATATTTTGAGTAAAAACTGTTACTGCCGTCAATTCCCATAATTTCATTAAAAGGCATACCCATAACCTTAATGAGTATGGTATACGAAATAATCATACTCACGTTAAAGACAAGGAATTTTGCTGTATACTCAAACGCCCTCGGCAGTTTGCTTTCAAAAATTGCCTTTAAAACAGGATAGTAACCGAAGAAAAAGGCATAAAGAATTGCCGCCTCTTTATTGGGTACGAGTAAAACCGAAACAATAGATGCAGCAGCATAAATACCGATTGCCCATTTTTTACCAAGTTCAACAACACCGAACATCACAAGCATACCTGCAAGGGCAGGCAGGGCATAAACAAAAATTTCCAATGCCGTAGGCATCAGTATAACAACAGAAAGGGCGGTTATCATTCCGCCCATTGCCGTTTTCGCACTCTGACTCATTTTCATTTTATCACCTTAACCACTTATCGCCTTAACAACCGGGAATGCAGTCGCCGCCGCAACATTCACAGCAACAGTCTACGCACAAAAGTCCCTGACAGATTTCGCAACCGCTGCACTCTCTTCTTGTCTGCCCGTAAGGACTGTTGGTTCTGAAACCGCCGCTTCTTTTGGCGGATGCCGCCTCATAAGCATTGCGGTATTCAAGGTTGGTGGGCTCCATTTTGTATGCCATTGCAAAATAGGTATAAGCCTGGTCTGTCCAGCCACGTCTGTAATTAACCTGACCTTTAAAGTAGTACCAACGGGCGTTGCGCTGACTTTCGCTTATATTCTCAAGAACGGCTTCGGCTTCGTCAAGTTTTCCGACCTGAATGAGTTCTCTTATTCTCTGATATGCATCGCTGTAGCCTGCCGAATCATATCCCTGATTGGTTCTTGCCCCGGAAATAATTGCATCGTAAGCCTCGTTGATTTCCATCATCTTTTTGTTTGCGTTTTCCGCAAGGGGACTGTCGATGTACCTGTCGGGATGGTACTTTTTGGCAAGTTCTCTGTAAGCCGCTTTAACCTGATCTGCAGTTGCATTTCTCGGCACACCGAGAACCTCATAAGGATCTCTCATCTTCGTCTTTTCCTTTCAGTATGTTATTCATTACGTTATTCATTCCGTCATATATTATATTTTCGATAATGGGTATCATCGTCTTATTTTCTGTTTCTCGCCAGGCTTCCTCGGCAAAGGCAAGGCTCATATTAAGGCTTCCCTTTATTTCTTCCTTAATTTCGTCGGAAATATTACCCGTGGAAAGACCGTGTTTTATGGCGAAAACATTATAACTTTTTTTCTTTATATCTTTTTCTATATCCTCTGCACCGTCGCACAGATAAATCCATTTACCCACTCCGTAACCGAAGCGGTAAAATTTGCCTTTTTCTTTTTCAAGACCGTAGGAGAAAACTCTGCCAAGCATATCTGCCGTTTCGTGAGCGGCTTTGTCGGTGGAGTCTGTCATACTCTTTTCCGTTTGAGCCTGCCTTTCAATATTCTCTTTTATCATAAAGGCGACTTCGGGAAAAAGTTTCTCTGCCTTTCTGAATTTGAAAAATACCAAAGGCAAAAGAAGGTACATCAGTATTTTTTCAAAGAAAGAACCGTCGGCGATATTATCTTTAATTTTGTAATATGTCATCATCACCGATACTGCGGCGGCATAGAGAAGTTCATCTTCGCAGTTTTTGCAGTAATTGCATTTCTTCGTTGGGTTATAAGGGCATCTTCCGCCTTTGAAAGAAGGAACCTTACCCTGAAAAGCCATTCGTGCTGCGGCAAGAAAAGTTATATCGTAACTTAAGGTAAGGGCGGATAAAACGCCGAAGTTTTTCCGCATAGTTTTGCAGAGAGAGCAGTATATGCCCCGGTATGCTTCATATTCTTTCACCTTCATTTCAGGCTTGTTTATTTTTACATAACCGAACATAATTTTACTCCCGCTTTAATATACAAAGATAATTATATATTATTTTTACAGTAAAGTAAATAGTTTAAAATTAAATTAAATGTCTTAAATTAAGCAGTTGATTATTTTTCTTTCTTATACTATAATGTAAATAACGAAAATCAAGGAGGCTTTACTATGGCCCTTATAAAAAAAGAAGCATATTATCTTTCCTCAACGGGTACAAACAAAATCAGATGTTGCATCTGGCAGGATACAGACAAAGAACCCAAAGGCGTTTTTCAAATTGCTCACGGCATTTCCGAACACATTGACCGCTATGACCATTTTGCACGTTTTCTTGCAAAGGCAGGCTACATCGTCTGCGGTAATGATCATCTGGGTCACGGCAAAAGTGTTGACAGCAGTGACGACTTCGGCTTTTTTGCAGAGGAAGACGGCAACTTAAGGCTCATTGACGATATGCGTATTCTTCACACCATTATGCTCAAGCGTTATCCCTCTCTCCCCTATTATCTTTTAGGTCACAGTATGGGCTCTTTCTGTGCAAGAGTTTACGCAACGGCTTACGGCTATGAACTTTCGGGTCTTATTATCTGCGGAACAGGCGAACTTCCCTCGGCGGCAGTTGTCCTTGAAGAACCCGTGAAACTTCTTTGCAAAAAACTCGGTGCCAGAACATCGGCTCCCGCCTGGCTTCTTGACAAGGTTGGCTGCATCGGCATAAAGGATGCGGAAACTCCGAAAGACTGGCTCAGCCGCAACAAAGAAAACGTTCAGTCCTACATAAACGACCCTCTTTGCACGGGCGAAATCAAACTCGGTGCCGTAAGGGATTTGCTCCTTCTCTTCAACTCCTGCTGTACAAGCGAGTGGGCATATCTTGTCCCTCTCTCCTTGCCTATTCTCATCATTTCGGGTGCCAAAGACCCCATCGGTTTCAACGGCAAAGGCGTTATCAACGTCTGCGACAACCTTGAAGATGCAGGACACAAACCGCAGGTTATTCTTTATCCCGGTGACAGACACGAAATTCTCAACGAAGATGATAAAGATAAGGTTTACGCCGATATTCTTAAATGGCTTGAAGAAGAAAAAGAGCCCTGTTTTATGTTTTAAAAACTGCCGAAGACAATCTCAATAAATATGTTTCAAGTGTAATTCTGCCTTGGGGCAGAGTGATATTTTCACTTCAGGTGAAAGCGATATTGAAGCCTGTGGGCTTGTGCGATATTTTCTTTGCTTCGGGCGAAAAAAGTTATTAGCCGTGTGTTTCCAAAAGAACACACGGCTAATTTTATACAACCGTAATTTTACACTTTGCGGTATATCCGCCGTCTTTTGTCTTAACGGTTACGTAAGTTACGCCCGTACCGACAGTTGTAACCTTACCGCTCGCAGAAACCGTTGCAACGGAGGTATTTGATGACGACCAGGTCACATCTTTATTTGTTGCCGTTGAAGGTGTAACCGTGGGAATAAGATAGAATACGGCACCTTTATTAGCCATTACACTTGAATTATCAAGGTAAACACCGGTGGCACTCACATTCTTGACAACAACGGTACAGTAAGCCGTATATCCGCCGTCAGAGGTTTTGCAGGTAATTACAACTCTGCCGGGTGAAAGTGCGGTAATTACACCCTTTGAAGAAACCTTTGCTACCGAGGTGTCGCTTGACTTCCAGGTAAGGCTCTTGTTTGAAGCGTTGGAGGGCTTTACCGTTGCCGTAAGGGAGGCTGATCTGTTTGTATAAAGAGTAACCGAAGTTTTATTCAGAGAAAGTCCCGTTACTGGCACTTCAATAATTTTCACCTTGCACGTAGCAACCTTTTTACCGTCAACCGTTGTTGCCGTTATGGTAACGGATTTGCCCATTTTAAGACCGGTAACAACGCCCTTTGAAGAAACCTTTGCGTAAGAGGTATTGCTTGAAGTCCATTTGATTTTCTGATTAGAGGCATTGGAGGGAGTTATCACCGCTTTAAGCTGAAGTGTACCCTTATAGTCAACCTTATATGTACTCTTTTCAAATTCAATATCTTTTACGGAAACTTTCTTAACGGTAACCGTGCACTTAACGGTTTTGCCCGTATCTTCACTCTTTGCCGTAATTTTGCAGGTTCCGGGATTTTTTGCCGTTATAACACCCTTTGAAGAAACCTTTGCGATGCTTGTGTCACTTGAAGTCCAGGTAATTTTCTGATTACTTGCATTTGAGGGTGTGAATGTAACTTTAAGAGTGTAGGTTTTGCCGTCTTTAATTGAAAGTTCATTTTTATTAAGAGCAATCTTTTTAACGGCAACATATTTGTTTACCGTAACGGTACAGGTATCCGTATAACCGCCGTTATCCGTTGTGCAGGTAATAACCGCCGTGCCTTTCTTTTTAGCCGTCACGTTGCCGTTACTGTCAACGGTGGCAATGCTCTTGTCCGAGGATTTCCAGGTAACCTTTTTGTTTGAAGCGTCAGAGGGAGTAACCGTCGGAGTGAGAGTTATTTGCTGACCCACATACATTGTTGTCTTTTCCTTAACGGAAACGCCCGTAGTCTTGATTTTTACCTTAACTTTGCAGGTTGCCTTACTCAAGGGATTATCCGCCGATGTGCAGGTGATAATTGCCGTACCTGCTTTCTTTGCGGTGATTTTGCCGTTTTCGTCAACGGTAACAATACTCGTATCCGAAGAAGACCAGGTTACATCTTTAAACGTTGCATTTTCGGGCAAAACAGTGGCTTTAAGAGTATAAGTTGTGCCCTTATATCTTGAAGTGGAAGTTTTGTTGAGAGTGATTTCCTCAACAGACACTTTCTTTAAAACTTTGATTTTGCAGGTAGCCACAATCTCACTGTCATAAGTTGACGTGGCGGTAATGGTAACGGTACCTTTGCCGACACCCGTAACAACACCCTTTGAGGAAACCTTCGCAATTTTTGTGTTGGAAGAAGTCCACTTCACATCCTGATA
The DNA here is from genome assembly GCA_964397395.1 of uncultured Faecalibacterium sp. GTDB lineage: Bacteria > Bacillota > Clostridia > Oscillospirales > Acutalibacteraceae > UBA6857. Next base: position 12,287 of record CAYNIN010000015.1, on the reverse strand, counting down.
AGAAGCCGTAGCAGGAAGTACCGTTGCGGTAACGGTGGTCTTCTGGGTTGTGTAAATAGTTGATGCTTCTCTTTTAAGAGTGATTGACGTGGGCTTTGTTTTTACAGTGACAACGCACTTTGCCATAAAGCCGTTTTCTTGCGTTGTGGCGGTAATTACGCTAACACCGTTTGAAACGGCAGTAACTTTGCCGCTGCTGTTTACCGTTGCAACTTTTGTGTTTGATGAAGTCCACTTCACCTTTTTGTTGTCGGCGGTTGAGGGTTTTACCGTTGCTTTGAGTGTTGTACTCTCACCCACATGTACAGTCTTTGAAGAAGATGAAAGCGAAACGCTCTGAACGACTTTGCCTACACCGATGAGTTCCTTGTTGAAATCTCTTGCCCAGATTTTCGCAAGTTTATCCGTGGGATTAAGTCCGTCTGTTGTATAGTTTGAGGCAAGGTAAGTTGCATCTTCTGAAGAAGCGGAAACACCGTTTACATCGACATAGCCGTCATGAAGGTCAGTACTTGCAAGAAATTCGTTTACCTTCTGAGCAATCTTCCAATCCGTTGCAAGTTGAGCCGCCGTTCTGTTATAGTTTGCGTTGCCCGTACCGAAGTAATCCATCGTTGCACCCTTGAACTGAGTGATACCGATAACCACAACCTTAATTGAATTATCGTGGCAGAGCGTGAAAAGTCTTTTATAACTTTCAATTATTTCTTCGGCGGTGGGCTGAAGAATACCGCTGTCGCTTGCAATAACATCGTCACAAACGGGGTCGATGATATCGTGAGCACCCGCCTTGATGATAACATATTTTACATTTGACTGATTTTTCCCGTCAAGGCCCAGCACATCTCTTTTAAATCTTTCCGTAAGAGATTCACTTTTGAAGATTTTACCGTAACTGACATTATCACCAACGAGTCTGTTACCGATAATACCTTTGCCCGAAATGCCCACGTTTTCCGTACCTGCCGAAACGATATAATCGGCAAGATGTTTGGGGAATTTGTTTGAAACGGTGGTATCACCAATAACAACAACAGAGTAGGAACTTGCACTTCCGTTATATACTTCAACACTTGTAAGGCAGGGAGTAATCTCTGCCATGTCAAAGGAGAGAGAAGCCTCAAGCACTCCGTCGGGTATAACAACGGAAGAAAGAGCACCAAGGAAAACCTTGAGAGTATCGTCAACGTCAAGAAGGCTCAATGCATTGAAATCGGCCTTTTTGGTGTAATCGTTGCCGGTGTCATAGCAGATATAAGTTGTGCCGCCTGAAACGCCTGCAGTTTTCACCTGCGAAATCTCTTTGATAAATAAACTTACGGCAATGTCTTCCATAGCTTTTACGTTGAAAGCAACTTCGTCGGAATATATCTCCTTACCGGGAGCAATCGTTACACTTTTGCTTCCGCCGAAAGTGAGAGAAACCAGAGATGAAGTATCAATCGAGGATTCCCCGTTGCTGTATGCTACCGTTGCGGAAGAAATAACAAGGTCTTTTTCACCGTAGTAGTTTGAAAACTTGACTCTGATTTTTTCACCCGAAGCAGAAGGAGTAACAACCGTTCTTGTGTTTATTGAGCCAAGGCCGTCGATATACTTGTCATATTCGCTCATTTTAAATTCCACGGGAGCAAGACTCCAGGTAGTTATCCATTTACCCGAAGCGGCAGAAGACGATAAAGAGAAAATACACATTACGGATAAAACCGCCGTTAAAATAAGAGAAAATTTAAGAAGTTTTTTCATAATATATTTTCCTTTCTGTTTATTTTTTCTGCATTTGCTTTTGATTGTGATTTTTATTCTGCGTTGCAGAGTTCATCTGCCTTTTTCTGCGCTCGATTCGTCTTTGCAGGGCTTTTCTCTGCTTTTCTTTTTTTCTGTAAGAATTAAAGGTGTAAAGCACATAAGCAAGGCAACAGACAATTGCAATAATCAGAATCACGATAAATGCCGTTGAAGTCATAATATTGCGGACCGTTGTCATTACAAGACCCATAAAACTTAAGTTTACGTCTTCGGCGGCAACAAGGTTAATAGTTGCAAGAACAACTCCTGCATAGTAAACTCTTGCCTGACCGAGCACATCGCCCGCTTTTATGGGAGCCTTGATTTTTTCAGAGATACTGCCCTCTACAATTTCAACGAGTACCGAGTCTGTTGTTGCGTTTGAGGGAACAAGAGATGATGTTTCTTTTTCGGGAATAAGCCTTATTTTATCCGTACCCTTTGCGGCAGAAACGGGCACTGAGGTAATGGTCTGATTTGCAGAAACCACCACTCTGTATCTGATGTTTTTATAAACCCACGCCAGCATTTTTTTCGCATCGGTCATACAGGAGTTTTCATCAACACCGTCGCTGTCAATATCCTTAAGTTCACCGTCCATTACAACGGTTATATAAGAGTAACCGTCCTGAGTAGAAACAACGGCAATACACTCGCCTGCCTTCTCCGTATAAGTCTGCTTACCGCCGGTAACGGAACTGTGATAATAATCGGAAATTGCAGAATTCATCATTTTGTTGCTGCCGTTTACGGTTCTTTCGCTGTTTTGCTCCGTTGCTTTAAGAGTTACGCTCGTTGCGGAAAAAGCCTCAACAAAAACGGGGAAGTTCATAGCATACTTGATAATTTTGGCAACATCTTTTGCCGTTGTGTACTGACCGTCTTCATCAAAACCGTGAATGTTTTTGATAACCGTTGATGTACAGCCCATTTTTTCCACGGTCTTTTTCATCTCATCAATGAAAGCTTCAAGGCTTCCCGAAACTTCATAAGCGATAATACTTGCCGCATCGTTGGCACTGTAGACGATAAGGCAGTCGATAAGTTCTCTTTTCGTAACTTTCTCCCCTGCTTTATAGGAAGCGGTTCTGATGCCGTAACCGTACTCCACAAGAGAAAGGCTCTTATCTGTTACGGTGACGTATTCGTCAAGGTTACTCCACTTTTCAATGGCGGTAACAGCGGCAACAATCTTCACAAAGGCTGCGGCGGCAGTTTTCTTTTCACTGTTCTTTTCAAAAAACACCGTATCTTCGTCAAGACTTTGCATATAGTAAATCTTCGAGCCGAGAGTACCCGTAACCGCACCTGAATCAAAAGCAGCAAAAGAGGGCACCGCAAGGCTGAAAATAAGTGTCAAGGCTAAAATTAAACTGCAGATTTTTTTCATCTATTGTCACTCCGAAATGTAAATTTATGAAATTCTTCTTTTATGTTTGCATTATGCAAAAAGATATGTTAAAATAATTGTAGTGTTATTTATCAGTGCATATATACTCTTTCATTATACCAATTTCAAAAGAAAAAGTATAGACTTTTACAGAAGAAATATTGTCATAAAATAAAAATTTTTGTTAAAAAGAAAGGTTAACCGACAAGTCGGGGTGAAAAATATGATTTATGTAACCGGTGACACACACGGTGTTGCTTCCCGTTTCGACGACCCCAGATTAAAAAAACTTTCAAGGGGTGACACTCTTATCGTCTGCGGTGATTTCGGATTTTTATGGAACGGCTCAAAGGAAGAAATGAATGTTCTGAAAAAACTCAGCAAGAAAAAGTATAATATATGCTTTGTTGACGGAACTCACGAAAACTTTGATATGCTATCAAAACTCAAAATCAAAAAGTGGAACGGCGGTAAAGTCCACCACATCGCCGCAAATATTTTCCACCTTATGCGTGGTCAGGTTTTTACCATTGAGGGCACAAAAATCTTCACTATGGGCGGCGGCGAAAGTCCCGACATAGATATCCGCTTTGAGATGAACACCTGGTCAGACAAGGAAATTCCCACAAGAGAAGAACTTGTTGAAGGTGTTGACAATCTGCAGAAATACGGCGGAAAAGTTGACCTTATCATCACCCATGAGCCCCCCGCAAAAATCAAGGATTTCCTTATGCTTCAGACGGGTTCTGACGCAAGTATCACTGCAATTAACACCTACCTTGAAGACGTAAGCCGCATCTGTACCTTTGACCATTGGTATTTCGGCTCACTTCATCTTGATAAGTTCATTTCAACTTCTCACATCAGCGTTTTCAATAATATTATCAATGCGAAAACGGGAGAGGTTCTGAGAAGATAAAACAAGAAAAAACTGAACAAGTCCGTTTAAACCGTACTTGTTCAGTTATTTTTTTACTCTTTATTTGGCATAAGAGCAACCTTGATTGCTTCGGGTGTCAGTGCCTTTTTAAGCCGTTTCAGTTTCTCGCTGACACGGACAAAAACATTGGGGTCCCACTCGCTTTCATCGCAAAGGGTAATACCAAGAGAAGCAAGGAAATCCTTTTCGTTTCTGACTCTGATTTTAAATGAGTCGTAGTCGCTGTTTTCCTTTTTTGTCCAGCCTGTTTCAGCAACGGCAATAAGCCTCGGAAAACACATATAACTCATTCTGTCAAAATCTTCAATATACTCTGTCCATACGGGCGACTCAACGCCGAGCACATTCGCCTTACCCACAGCCGTAAGACCTTCAAGGTGAGGATCATAGCAGTAGGTTTTCTTGAGAGGTGTCATACCGTAAACATAGTCAAGATAGTAATGGTAGAAATCTTCAATGATTATCTTGCCGCCTTTGTTTGCGTAATCCTGACATTTATCTTTTCTGTCCATCCAGTCGCAGATAATCGCACTTTTATCGAGTATGCCTGAATTAAGGCTCTCATTCCAGCAAAGAGCCGTCTTGCCCTTTTCTTTAAGGTGAGCAATAATTCTGTTAGTGAAATATCCCTGAAGTTCTTCCACGCTGCCCAGGTTTTCTTCTTTGATTTTCTTCTGACATTTTTCGCAGTTACACCAACGTGCCTTGGGTGCTTCGTCACCGCCGATGTGGATATACTCACAGGGGAAAAGTTCTGCAATTTCATCAAGGACACCGAAACAGAAATCATAAACTTCCTCGTTACCGGCGCAGAGAATATCTCTGAAAATACCGCCCACGGTCTGTACGGGTATCTGCTCACCCCTGCAGGAAAGAGAGGGATAAGATGATACTATTTCCGTTGCGTGACCGGGCACATCAAATTCGGGGATAACATCAATATATTTTTCCTTGCAGAAGGAAACGATGTCACGGATTTCATCTTTGGTGTAGTATCCGCCGTATCTTTCCATATTCTCCGAGCCGAAGCCGTGACAGTCACGCCAGGAACCCTTTTCATTTAAAAGAGGATATTTCTCACTTTCGATTCTCCAGCCCTGGTCATCGCAAAGATGCCAATGAAAAATGTTGAACTTATATTTTGCCGCCGCCGTTATGTACCTTTTGATTTCGTCAACAGTCTGCATATGGCGTGCAGAGTCAATCATAAAGCCTCGGTAAGAAAAGGCAGGCTTATCTTCAATAAGACATAGGGGTGTCTTGCCCGCTTCTTCAAGTTGTGAAAGGGTAAGTTCGGCATAATATTTGCCCTTATCGCCTTTTGAAGTAATAACAACTTCATCTTTTTTAATTTCAAGACGGTACTGCTCATCACCGAAGGTTCCGTCTTTTTCGTATCTTACAGGCAAATCCTTGACCCAGACTTCGCCGCCGTAAATGGTGGTTTTGTTAGGCTTTGGTATAATGTTAAGAGTCATAGTATTTTTCCTCCTTTGTTCAAGGGAACTTTACGGTTTTATTATATCTTTTCTTAACACGCCTTGTCAAGAAAAAAAGAGTACGCATTTTCTGCGTACTCAAACTATGCAATTACAATGCTTTAAGCCTATTACTGCTCAACAGCGTAAACGCTTACTTTCTTGCGGTCTTTACCCATTCTTTCAAACTTAACCTTACCGTCGATAAGAGCGAAAAGGCTGTCATCTGAACCTCTGCCAACGTTGTTGCCGGGATGAATGTGTGTGCCTCTCTGCTTTACAAGAATGTTACCTGCAAGAACGAACTGACCGTCTGCACGCTTAACACCAAGTCTTTTTGATTCTGAGTCACGGCCGTTACGGGTTGAACCCATACCTTTTTTGTGAGCAAATAATTGAATGTTTATTTTAAGCATTTGTTACACCTCCGTATTATTACTTAAACGTTTTTTCGTTGCAAATGATGTATTCTGAATAATCATCCGCTAAAGCCGTTACATGAAGTTTCAAGCCTTTAAGAACTGTCTGCACAGAGTCTGATTTGTCGGAAAGGATAAATTTGAAATATCCGTCTTCAACAGTAATATCTGCCTTTGCGCCTGCGATTTCCGTCACGGTGTTTGCCGCCATATAAGCCGCCGAGGAAACAGATGCGCATATTATGTCGCTTCCTTCTTCGCCGTAGCCGCTGTGACCTGAAATTTCAAAGCCTCTTAAATACCCGTCTTCAATGTAAAAAGTTGCATTAACCATAAATTAAGCGTTGATTGCTGCGATTTCAACCTTTGTATAGGGCTGTCTGTGACCCATCTTACGCTTTGAGTTTTTCTTACATTTGTAAGTGAAAACAACAACTTTCTTAGCCTTACCGTTCTTGATTGCCTTTGCAGTTACTGTTGCGCCGTCAACATAGGGAGCACCAACTTTGATGCCGTCATCTGCGCCAACTGCGATAACCTTGTCAAAGGTAACCTCGGAGTCTGCTTCAACGTCAAGTTTTTCAATGTAGAGAGTATCGCCTGCTTCTACTTTGTACTGCTTGCCGCCTGTTTCGATAATTGCGTACATAGTTTCTTTCCTTCCTTTATTATGGACTCGCTACTGTGGGGCGGATTTTATCACTTGTGGCGCACTGAAATACGCCGCCCGTAATATGCGGTATGAATGAGTATAGCACAAGTGTCAATGTTTGTCAACGGTTTTTTAAAATTATTTTCCCTGAGAAAAATACAAAGGGAAGAGGTTCAATCCCCTTCCCCTTTTACCTGAAATTATTCGATGGCTTCGAGTCTTACTCTGAACTCTTCAATCTTTTCCTTTGAGTACATCTTGGAAAGAACCATCATACTCTGATTAGGTGTGAAGCCGAGGGAAAGAGCAAGGTTTTTCATGGGATGATTCATAATTTCGGGGCAAAGGTCATCAACGATTTCCATAACCTCGGGGTCCTTCATAAGAACGCTGAATTTTGTGTCAAAAGTGTACTTAGACATAGTATTATCTCCTTTAAAATATTTTTTTATTTGGCGCTTTCACCGAAAGCAATACCTTTTTCAAGAGCGGCAATGTTAAGAGCCATAATTTCAGGCTTCTTTGCCTTGAATTTTGCTTCAAGAGAAGAAATCATATTTTCCTTTGAAACGATACCCGTGGCACCGATGAGAGCACCTATAATAACGGTATTTGCGATTTTGATGTTGCCCAGTTCAAGAGCAATATCATCAACGGGAACTTTGATAACTTTCACGTCATCTCTGCATATTTCGGAAGTTACACGGCTTGAGTTAACAACAAGCAAACCGCCTTCTTTAACATCGTCTGCAAACTTGTTATATGCCTGCTCGTTCATTGAAACGAGAATATCACATTTTTTCGTAAGAGGTGAAACAATCTCTCCGTCACTGATTATAACAGTACATTTTGCACTGCCGCCACGCTGTTCGGGGCCGTACTCGGGCAGGAAAGTTGCATGCTTATTCATTTCGATAGCGGTATTGGCAAGAGTGATACCTGCACTCATAATACCCTGACCGCCTGAGCCTGAAAATACGAAGGATTTTTTCATTATTATTCAGCCTCCTTATCTTTGTAAACACCGGGTTTGAAATAAGGGATGGTGTTCGTGTTCATATAGTCGATTGTTTCAAGAGGACTCATACCCCAGTTTGTCGGGCAGTTGGTGAGAAGTTCGATAAAGGTAAAGCCTTTGCCCTCAAGTTGCATCTGAAAAGCCTTCTTGATGCCTTTCTTTGCATCTGAAACACCCTTGGGAGTGTTGAGAGCATATCTTGCAACAAAAACGGGAGCCTCAAGAACAGAGATAAGTTCACACATTTTCATGGGATAACCCGTTGTCTGCGGATCTCTGCCAAAAGGAGTTGTTGTTGACTTCTGACCGATAAGAGTTGTGGGAGCCATCTGTCCGCCCGTCATACCGTAAGTCTGATTGTTTGCGAAAATAACCGTGAAGTTTTCGCCTCTGTTGGCGGCAGACATAATCTCTGCAAGTCCGATGGCGCAAAGGTCACCGTCACCCTGATAGGTGAAAACGAGTCTGTCGGGAAGGCATCGGGAAATACCCGTTGCAACAGCAGGTGCTCTGCCGTGAGCCGCACCGATAACATCGCCGCTCCAATTATAAAGATTCATAGCGGAGCAACCGACGGAAACGACGTTGATAGCGTTCTGAACCTGATCGAGTTCGTCAATTACATCTGCAACGAGTCTTGTTGCAAGAGCGTGCATACAACCGGGGCAGTAACTTGTTGCCATGGGCATAAGTGAAGTCGGTCTTTTATACTGCGGCATAATTATTCTCCTCCCTTCACAATTTGTGCAATAGCGTTGTAAACGCCCTCATCGTCAAGAAGCATACCGCCGCTTCGTCCGTATTCGTGAACGGGGCATCTGCCTTTGACCTGAAGTTCAATATCCTCTCTCATCTGAGCAGGAATAGTCATTTCTATATCAATAATACCCTTGACACGTGAATAGTCAAGATTATCAATATTTGCCTTGGGGAAAGGATAAAGGGTAATGGGTCTTACCATACCGACTTTATAACCTTCCTCACGCAGAGTAAGAATTGCTTCCTTTGCAACTCTTGCGGCAATACCGTATGCTACAACAACATACTCGGCATCGTCAACCATAAATTCTTCAACCTTAGTATCGGTCATTTCCCACATTTTGTAAGCCATACCCTTGAATTTATTGAGCATTTCAAGAGCAGGTTCGGGAAGAATGGGAGTTATCATGTGAGAGTCAGTTCTGTCGCCGACTCTTTCAAGGCACCAATCTTCTACATTATTGTAGTTAACTTCCTTCATTTCGGGAAGTTCAACTTCTTCCATAATTGCACCAAGGCAACCGTCCATAAGGATAAGTACGGGGCCTCTGTCTCTTTCGGCATATTCCCAGGCATTGTATGTAAGGTCAACTGCTTCCTGCAAGGTTGCGGGAGCAAACACCATAGCCCTGAAACCGCCGTGACCGAGAGCCTTTGTTGCCTGAAGATAGTCTGACTGAGCAGGCTGAATTGAGCCAAGACCCGGACCGCCTCTTGAAATATTGACAATAACGGCGGGAAGCTGAGCCGATGCAAGATAGGAAATACCTTCTGCTTTAAGGCTGATACCCGGGCCCGATGAACTTGTCATCGCTCTCTTGCCCGTTGCGGCTGCACCGTAAACCATATTGATTGATGCAACTTCGCTTTCGCCCTGAACGAAAGCACCGCCGACTTCGGGAAGTCGCCATGAAAGATATTCGGGAATTTCATTCTGCGGTGTGATGGGATAACCTGCAAAGAAACGGCAACCGCCTCTCACTGCTGCTTCGGCGATAGCCTCACAGCCTTTCATAAATCTTTTTTCCATAACAAACCCTCCTTACACCTTTTCTTTTTCTGCAACCTCAATTGCTGCTTCGGGACACATCAGTGCACAGATTGCACAACCCGTACAAGCATCGGGGTTGACGTTGGAGGGATAAAAATAGCCCTTCTGACTTCTTTCTTTCCCCATTTTAAGAATGTGTTTGGGGCAATACTTAACGCAGTAACCGCAACCCTTACACATAAGCGAGTTAATAGTAATCATCTGATAAATTCTCCTTTATACTTGTTACTCAAAAGAAATATTTCAAACTACTTAAAAGTTAACTTCTATTATAGCACACCGAATTCCGTTTGTAAATCGTAAACAGGATTTAATTGTGAATTTTTTGATTAAAATCAGTCGTTTATCTTTCTCTCTGCTCTTGCTTTTTCGGGATCCGTTGCAGTAAGTTTCATAAAATCGATCTTCATAAGCGGTGTCTGGGGAAGTTCGTCAACAAAAATGATATCTCTGGGAACATAGAATTTTGAGAAGTTGTTTTCACATGTTTCGCAGATAATTCTCTTGTATTCCTCTTCATCACCCGTCTTGCGCAAAGATACATAGAGTCTTACAATTGATCTGCCGTTATCCCAACCCTGAACAGCACAACTTTCCTTGATGAAGTCAAGTGAGCCTAAAACCTTTTCAATATCCGTGGGATATACATTGTAGCCGGAAATAATGATAACTCTCTTCTTTCTGCCCGAGAAATAATAGTATCCTTTTTCATCTCTGTAACCGAGGTCACCTGAAAGAACCCATTTTCTGCCTTCTTCATCGGTGTACAGGCCGTAATCTTCCGCTTCGCCTTCCATATAATAACCTTCCATTATGGTAGGACCAGAAATAGCAAACTCACCTATTTCACCGTCAGGAACCTTCTTATGTTCGTCGTCCCAGATTTCAACCGTAACACCTCTGAGCGCTCTGCCGATACTACCGTACTGATAATCCTCGTTTGAGTTAGTAGTACAAACGGAGTTGGTCTCAGTAAGTCCGTAGCCCTGACGAAGACGACCTGTTGCGCCCCATTTTTCAAAGTAAGAATTAAATTCGTCTATAAAGGCATTTGATACATCGTCGCCGCCGCAGAACATAACACGTATATTCTTAAGATGAGGGCCGTCAAACCCTTTCTGACGCATAAGTTTCTGAAACATAAGAGGAATGCCTACGAAGCCTGCAACTCTGTTCTGTTTTAAAAGTTTCACAAAAATCCTTGCATCAAACTGCATCATAGGAATAATCCTTGCACTGTTGCACATTGCCATATGTATACCTATGCAAAGGCCAAAACAATGGAAAAGAGGAAGAACGATAACCTCCGCCTCTTCACCGGGAGCATGAATTTCATCAAGATCGGATACTCGCCATACAAGTTCATTGATTGACTTTGAAGTAAGTTTAATTGTCTTGCTCTTACCGGTAGTGCCGCCGCCATTAAGATAAGCACCGAGTTCAAGACCGTTATCTTCAACTTTGTCGGGAACAATAGATTTTGCAACAGCATCTTTATAGTAATAGGCATTGTTGTATTTCGGAAAAATCTTTTTGATAAGTCCTTCGCCGACCTTACAGCCGAATCCCTTAATACCTTCCGAATAGTCAGAAGAACAGCATACAAGGCACGGAAGTCCCATATTGTTAATTGTTTCAATATGATCCTTTGCAAGAAGGTCAAGCACCATAACGCCCTTGGAGTTTACAGTTTCAAGTTGTTCTTTAAGGAAATCCGTTGACATAAGAGGATGAACAAAACTTGTAATTACACCGATACTGTTGAGTGCATAGAAAGCAACTATGCTCTGCACCGTAGTAGGCATAAAAATAGTATATACATCTCCTCTTTTAAGACCTAACTCCTTTTGAAAATATCCCGCAAGAGCATCCATATGACGAAATATTTCGGAACGGTAATACTTAACACCGAAATGCTGCATCATATATACATCATCATAAATTTCCGTACACTCTCTCAGGTACTGATAACAGTTTTTATTGCCCGGATCTTTCAACATATTATTTTATCTCCTTTTACATAAAAGTATTTTATCAGACAAAAATACCTTTTTTTGTATTATAACTTATCCTGGCTCTGATGTTGTTAATTTATTTGGTGGTTTTTGTTAAAAATAATGTCATATCAGAACAAAATTCTGTTAACTTTTTAAAAAATATATTAAGACGTATTCTGAACAAGCAACTGTCAATTTGTTATAAACCGTACAAAAAGGGTTGTATCAAGAGCCAAAAGTCAGGCTATGATACAACCCTCGTTAACAGTCGTTTTATAATTAAATTCAAACTCTTAAATTCCGTTACTAAGTGTCTGCACTTAACGGGCAGACATCTTATGTTATACAAAATTACTTTTAAAGATAATATCTACGGGAACATAGAACTTTGAGAAGTTATCTTCGCAGGTCTTGCAGATAATTTCTTTCATTTCATCTTCGGTTTTGCCCGAATGAACCGTTGCGTAAAGTCTTCCCGAGAAATAGACGTATCCGTCATCATCCGTATAACCAAGGTCACCCGAAAGGGTCGGTCACCGCCTTATTTACAGCACTTATCAAAAGCAGGGTTAAAGGCATAGAAGTTCTTATCGTCCATTTTGTCCGTTGCAATTCTGAGCCCCTCGCCGAAGCGCTGATAGTGTACGACTTCTCTTGCACGAAGGAACTTGATAACGTCGCAGACATCGGGGTCATCAACAAGACGGAGAATGTTATCGTAGGTTGTTCTCGCCTTCTGCTCTGCTGCCATATTTTCGTGAAGGTCAGTAATTACATCGCCCTTCGACTGAAGAT
>CAYNIN010000014.1:5173-31572 GCA_964397395.1 uncultured Faecalibacterium sp. | reverse complement strand
ACAATCGGTTTTGAAAAGGGTGTACCCGTAACTCTCAACGGCGAAAAGAAAGACGGCGTTGAAATGGTTACCGCTCTCAACGAAATCGGCGGCGCAAACGGTATCGGTATTGTTGATATGGTTGAAAACCGTCTTGTAGGTATGAAGTCAAGAGGCGTTTATGAAACTCCGGGCGGCACAATTCTTTACAAGGCTCATGAAATGCTTGAACAAATCACAATCGACAGAGATACCCAGCACCTTAAACAGCAACTGGCAACAAAGTTCTCCGAACTCGTATACTTCGGTCAGTGGTTCACACCCTGCCGTGAGGCTCTCTCTGCTTTTGTTGATAAGACTCAGGAAACTGTTACAGGTGAAGTTAAACTTAAACTTTACAAGGGCAATATCATCGGTGCAGGTATGACCTCACCCTACTCACTTTACAGCGAAGAAATTGCAACCTTCGATGAAGACGATTGCTACGACCAGAACGATTCCGCAGGTTTCATCAACCTCTTCGGTCTTCCCCTTAAAGTCAGAGCAATGCTTTCAAAGAATTGGGATAAATAAGAAAGATAACACAAAAGGGCTGTCTGATGATAGCCCTTTAGGTTTATGATAAAAAAATATTTATCGGTTTTGAAATTTATCAATACAGTAGGGACACGGCTTGCCGTGTCCGCAGAAGAAGGGGGATTTTATGAAAATATCTGTTTGGGAACGTTTACAAAAAGAAATGACTTGGGCTCAAATTGGTGCTGTAAAAGGCAAAAGAATACTTGATTTTGGCAGCGGTAACGGTGTGACTGCTAATCATTATGCCGAAAACAATGAAGTTATTGCTGTTGAGCCCGACGAAGAAGTTATTAAAGAACGTTTTGATGAAAATAAATATATTCAACTTTGCGGAAGTATTGACAAATTGCAAGAATTTGAGGATAATTATTTTGACGTAATTCTTTGTCACAATGTTCTTGAATATGCCGACGGCAGAGAAGATATAGTAAGAGAATTTGCAAGAATTATCAAAGGTGACGGTTTTGTATCGGTACTAAAACATAATTTGCACGGCAGAGTTATGCAGATGGTTGTTTTGCTGAATAATTTCGAGCACGCAAATGAACTTCTTGACGGAAGAAGCGGCAATGCCGAAAAATACGGCGCTATCAATTATTATGACGATGAAGACATCTTAAAATGGTCTGATAAATTTGTGATCGAAAAAGTATTCGGGCAGCGTGTGTTTTGGGATTTACAGCAAAATCAGGAAATACAGAGCGAACCTGAATGGCAAGATAAAATATTAAAAATAGAACAGCGTGTATCTGAAATAGATGAATATAGGGATATTGCCTTTTTTCATCATGTTATATTGCGTAAAAATATGTGATACTGAATATAATTTTACATAAACAGGAGGACACCCCTATGCCCTTATGGACAGGAAGATTTAAAAAAACACTCGACAAAAAAACCAACGACTTCAATTCCTCAATACCCTTTGACTGCCGAATGGCCGAACAGGATATTAAAGGCTCTGTTGCCCATGCAACAATGCTTGGCAAGCAGGGTATAATAGAAAAAAGCGAAAGCGATAAGATTATTGCTTCTCTTAAAGAGATTGCCTCGGAACTTGAAAAAGGCGAACTTGAAATTGATATGACGGCAGAAGATATTCATACCTTCGTTGAGGGTGAACTTACAAAGCGTATCGGTGACAGCGGAAAAAGACTTCACACCGCAAGAAGCCGTAACGACCAGGTTGCTCTTGATTTAAGGCTTTATCTTCTCGATAAAGTGAAGGAAATTGATGCTTCAATTCACGCTCTTATTGAAGTTATTGCAAACAAAGCCGAGGAAAACTACGATGCCGTTATGCCTGGCTACACTCATCTTCAGAGAGCACAGCCTATCACTTTCGGTCATCATCTTATGGCTTATGCGAGTATGCTTGAGCGTGACATCGACAGACTTCACGACTGCAGAGAAAGAATGGCAGTTTCACCTCTCGGCTCGGGTGCTCTTGCAGGGACAACCTATCCCCTTGACAGAGAGTATGTTGCCGAACTTCTTGAACTGAAAGGCGCAACAAACAACAGTCTTGACGGTGTTTCCGACAGAGATTATGCTATGGAACTTCTTGCTTGCCTTTCCATTGTTATGGTACACCTTTCACGTTTTGCCGAAGAAGTTATTATGTGGTGTTCCTGGGAGTTTAAATTTATTGAACTTGACGACGCTTTCTCAACGGGAAGCAGCATTATGCCTCAGAAGAAAAACCCCGATATTGCAGAACTTGTGCGTGGTAAAGCAGGCAGAGTTTTCGGTGACTTGCAGACTCTTTTAACAGTTATGAAAGGCATTCCTCTTGCCTATAACAAGGATATGCAGGAAGACAAAGAGGCGGTTTTTGACGCTGTCGATACGGTTATTATGTGCCTTGATACCTTTGCACCTATGCTTGAAACGGCAACGGTTAACCGACAGAATATGAGAAATGCCGCCGCTAAAGGCTTCATCAACGCAACGGACTGTGCAGACTATCTTGTTTATAAAGGTCTTCCTTTCAGAGATGCCTATAAGGCAACGGGACAACTTGTTGCTCTTTGCATTGATAAAGGGCTCACCCTTGAAACACTTCCCGTTGAGGAGTACAAAGCCGTCTGCGATATGTTTGACAGCGATGTTTACAAAGCAATCGATCTTGACGAGTGCGTAAAAAAGAGAACGGTGCAGGGCGGTCCCTCACCCGAATGTGTGCTTAAAGAAGTCAAGGCTCTTAAAGAAAAATTGGGTATATAACAAAGAAGGACTGCCGTTTCGCTTTTGAAACAGCAGTCCTTTAAAAATTTTTATGTATTATTTCCACAAGGGCAGGGGATAAATGCCTTCCTTTGCCTTTTCTTTAAGAGCGGCGGCTACGGTGGCGGCATCTTCTTTATAGGTGACACCGTACCATTTTTCCGTTGTTTCAAGAACCTTTACCCTTGCTTTGCCCTCTTTAATGAGTTCGTCAACAACAAAAGGAATGAAAAATTCGCACTTTGAAAGGTCGGTTTTGTTCTTTTCAAAAAAGAGGACGAATCTCTTTTCAAGTTCAGCCATAAGTTCCTCTGTAAAGCCCCAGAGATTCATTGAAACGGGAGTGCCTTCGGGGATTTCTGCCCAGATTTCATCGTCTTCGGTGTAGGCAATTACACCCTCGTGACGCATAATCTTTGATCTTTCATTTATCTGCGAAAGGTAGCCCTTTTCTTCTTTGCATACACCTCTTGCAACGTGACCGTTTTCCGTTATGGTGTTTTCAATTCTGAAAGCCACCATTGAAAAGTCGTAAACGTCACTTTCTTCTTTTTCTTTTGTCAGTTCTTCAAACATTACTCTGAAAGTATCTGCACCGTAGAAGTCGTCGGCATTGATAACGGCGAAAGGCCCGTCAACAAGGTCTTTGCAGGAAAGAATAGCCTGACCTGTTCCCCAGGGTTTCACTCTGCCTTCGGGAACGCAGTAACCTTCGGGAATGTTGTTTATATCCTGATAGGCAAATTCAACTTTTATTTTGTCATCGTACTTGTTTCCGACAACTTTTTTGAAGTCTTCTTCAATTTCGTGTTTGATAACGAAAATAACCTTGTCAAAACCTGCCCTTGCGGCATCGTAAACAGAGTAATCGAGAATAATTTCTCCGCCGGGACCGATAGGAGTAATCTGTTTGAGTCCGCCGAAACGGCTACCCATACCCGCAGCCATAATTACAAGAGTTGCACTTTTTTTCATATTTTTCTCCTCTTTCTTTTTTGATTTCTTCCATTTTATTCTAACATCAAAAAATGAAAAAAGCAACTGTCTTTTCCACTTAAAAAAGTTATGCAACGTGATTGACAAAAGCACTTTTGGGGTAATATAATTATAAATACAAAATGTCGAAAAGAGGGGACAGAAAATGAAAAAAAGAAAGATGTTTTTGCTTTTTGCCGTTACGGCAGTTTTATCCGTATTATTGGGCTTTTCCGTTTACGGTGCAAAGACAGATAAAATTATACTTAAAACAGCCAACACTGCTCAGGGAATTAAACTTACCTGGAACTGCGAAGAAGAAACTACTTATGCTGTTTTTAAGAAAAGCGGTGACGGTGAATATGAAAAAGCAGCAAGAATCAAGGGTGGAGTATATATGGATAAGTCTGTCCTCAGCGGTACGGAATATACATATTACATCAAGAAAACTTATTTTGTCAAAAGTGCCGAAAAATCCCTTTCTTTTATAGCAATACCCGAATTAACCTATGCCGCCAATAAGAGTGAAGGAATAAAACTTGTCTGGAAGAAGGTTGAGGGTGCAGAAAGTTATACCGTTGTGAGAAAAGAGCAGGGCGGTAAATGGGAAAAAATCCTCGTCGGTACGAAGAAGAACTCTTTTACGGATACAAAGGTCAATGAGGGTAAAAAGTATTCCTACTTTGTCCGTGCACAAAAAGGTAACACGGTAAGCGGTAACGGAAATACCCTTTCTGTATACCGTCTTGTTTCACCTGAAGTTGCCAAAATCAGTAACGGTGCACAAGGCGTAAAACTCACCTGGAACAAGATATCGGGAGCGAAAGAATACGCTGTTTACAGAAAAGTATCGGGCGGAGAATGGGAAAATATTGCTTCGGTAAAAGACGGGAACACTCTCAATTATACAGATAAAACTGCCTCGTCGGGCACAAAATACACCTATGGTATAAAGGCGGTGCGAGGTGAAGATAAAAGTCAGGGCACAAGCGGTAAAAAGAGTATAGTGTATCTTGACCGTGTCAAAGGTCTGAAACTTAGCCAGAGGGGAAAAAATGTTGAACTTTCCTGGAAAGCGGTAAAGGGTGCAGATAGTTATGCCGTCTATAAGAAAACCGAGGGCGGAGAATGGAAAAAGACGGCTACGGTCAAAAAAGTTACGGATTACTCCTGTACTCTCGGCAGTATTGCTGAACCCGCATATTTCAAGGTGAAAGCAATAAAAGGAAAGACCGCCGCTTCAAGTTCCGTGTCTGTGAAAACCCGAAAAACAGACCCGAATAAACCCATGGTGGCACTGACCTATGATGACGGACCTCACGGTACACACACCTTGAAAATTCTGAATGTTCTTGAAAAATATGATGCAAGAGCAACCTTTTTCATTGTCGGTTCAAGAATAGAAAGTTATCCTTACTGTCTTGAAAGAGCCGCCGATATAGGTTGCGAAATCGGCAATCACACTTACGGACACATAAGTCTGAGCACAAGTTCAAAAAGTGAAATTGAGTCGGAGATAAATAAGACGAATAACCTTGTCAAAAAATACACAGGAAATACCGTTACCCTTGCAAGAGCACCGGGCGGAGTGGCAGGTAAAGCCCTTTCTATTGTGGATATGCCGTTTATCTATTGGTCGATTGACACGAGGGATTGGGAAAGCAGGAACACTTCTTCAATAGTTTCCATTGTTAAAAAGCAGGTGTGCGACGGTTCAATCATTCTTATGCACGATATATATTCTTCAACGGCGGAGGCATCGGAAATTCTTATTCCCTGGCTCGTTTCCCAAGGTTATCAACTTGTCACCGTAACGGAAATGATGGAAGCAAAAGGAATAGAACTCAAAAGCGGAAAGGTTTATTACAACGCTTACAGTTAATAAAATAACGGTCAGAGTTGATTCTTTCACTGTGACAATTGTAACAAACATTTTTCAAACGGTGTTGCTTATTAAGCGAAAAAATTATTCCGAAAATTTTAACTTTGAATAACAAGAGGAAAGAGGTGACGCTCTTTCCTTTTTCGTTGTACTTTTTTATTTATTTTCAATGTGTTACCCCTTTAAAGTGTTGACAAAATGGTTTACAGAGTGATATAATCATATACAATTATAAAAAAATAAGAAAGCAAAAAAGTTAAGGATAAATAAACTTTTGCGTAAGGGTGAAAACCCACGCAAATGAAAAGAGGAATTTATATGAGCGAGCGAAAAGAATTAACCCTTGACAATGTTTACAGAGCCAATTATGCTCTTAAAAATGTCGCTATCAAAACCGATGTCCTATATGCGCCCAAACTAAAACCCGGTGTTGAACTATATCTGAAAACAGAAAATCTGCAGGTTACGGGCTCCTTCAAAGTCAGAGGCGCTTACTATAAAATGCTTCAACTGACAAAGGAAGAAAAAGAAAGAGGCGTTATCGCCTGTTCGGCAGGTAATCACGCTCAGGGTGTTGCCCTTGCCGCAAAGGAAAACGGTATGAAAGCCGTTATCTGTCTGCCTGACAGTGCCCCGATTTCAAAGGTTGAGGCTACCAAGAGTTACGGTGCGGAAGTTTGCCTTGTTGAAGGTGTCTATGATGACGCATATCAGAAGGCTCTTTCACTGCGTGACGAAAAGGGTTATACTTTCATTCACCCCTTTGACGATGCCGACGTTATTGCAGGTCAGGGTACAATTGCCGTTGAAATTGCAGAGCAATTGCCCGACGTTGAGGCGGTTATCGTTCCCATTGGCGGCGGCGGACTCATTTCCGGTGTTGCCTACACCATCAAAGCCTTTAATCCCAACGTAAAAGTTTACGGTGTACAGGCTTCGGGCGCTCCCTCAATGCTCAACTCCATCAACGATGAACAGATTGAACGTCTTGACTCTGTTTTCACAATTGCTGACGGTATTGCCGTTAAGGAGCCCGGCACGCTTACTTACGACATCTGCTCAAAATATGTTGACGAAATTGTCACCGTTACCGACGATGAAATTTCTGCCGCTATACTTGCTCTTATGGAAAAGCATAAACTTGTTACGGAAGGTGCAGGTGCAGTTGCTGTTGCGGCGGCTATGTTTGACAAAATCGACCTGAAAGGTAAAAAGACAGTATGTATTCTTTCGGGCGGTAATATCGACGTAACAATTCTAAACCGTGTTATCACAAGAGGTCTGCTTATGTCTGGCAGAAACTGTCAACTGAATATTGAACTTGTTGATAAACCGGGACAACTGCTAAAAGTATCAAGAATTATCGCCGAGCAGGGCGGTAATGTTACGGCAGTTCACCACGAACATTCAAACGCAGGTTCCGACGTTAACGGCTGTTATCTGCGTGTAACCCTTGAAACGAGAAACTTTGAGCATATCGATCAGATTAAGAAGGCTCTCACCGACGAGGGACTGAAGTTAATTTAAGGAGATTCAAACAAATGAAAAATACATCTAAATATACAAAACAATTTTTCCCCGTTAAAAACCCCACAAGAAAATGGGTAGATAAAATCTGCGTAGAAAAAGCACCTACCTGGTGTTCCGTTGACCTTCGTGACGGCAATCAGGCCCTTATTATTCCTATGAGTCTTGAAGAAAAACTTGAATTTTTCAAAATTCTCGTTCAGGTAGGATTCAAGGAAATTGAAGTAGGTTTCCCTGCCGCAAGTGAAACGGAATATACCTTTTTAAGAACTCTTATTGATAACAACCTTATCCCCGATGACGTTACCGTTCAGGTGCTTACCCAGAGCCGTGAACACATTATCCGTAAGACTTTTGACGCTCTTAAAGGTTGTAAAAATGCAATTGTACACCTTTATAATTCAACCTCTCTTGCCCAGAGAGAGCAGGTTTTCAGAAGAAGCAAAGAGGAGATTATTGACATTGCCGTTTCAGGCGCTAAACTTTTCAATGAAATCGCCGAAGAAACGGGAAGCAAATTCCGTTATGAATATTCACCCGAATCTTTTACGGGAACAGAGCCCGAATTTGCTCTTGAAATCTGTAATGCAGTTCTTGACGTGTGGCAGCCCACTCCCGACAGAAAAGCCATTATCAATCTTCCCGTAACGGTGGAACATTCTTCCCCCCACGTTTATGCAGACCAGGTTGAGTTTATGTGTGACAACCTTAAATACAGAGATGCCGTTGAGGTTTCACTGCATCCTCACAATGACAGAGGTTGCGCCGTTGCAGACTGTGAACTCGGTCTTCTTGCAGGTGCCGACAGAATCGAAGGTACTCTTTTCGGTAACGGTGAAAGAACGGGTAACGCAGACATTGTTACTCTGGCTCTCAATATGTACGCTATGGGTGTTGAGCCCGAACTTGATTTTACCAATATCAATGAAATTGCAGAACTTTACGAAAGAGTTACGAGAATGCAGGTTTACGAGCGTCAGCCTTATGCAGGTAAACTTGTCTTTGCCGCTTTTTCAGGTTCCCATCAGGACGCAATTGCAAAGGGTATGAAATGGAGAGAGGAAAAGAACTGCGACACATGGACAGTACCTTATCTTCCCATTGACCCCACAGATATCGGCAGAGAGTATGAAAGTGACGTTATCCGTATCAACTCCCAATCGGGCAAAGGCGGTATCGGTTATCTTCTTGAACACAACTTCGGCTATATTCTTCCCAAAAAGATGCGTGAAGATGTGGGCTACACCGTTAAGAATGTTTCCGACCACGCTCACGCAGAACTTTCACCTCAGGAAGTTCTCGATGTATTCACCGAAACTTATGTTAACATCAACAATCACATCAAACTTATTGATTATCACTTTATCCGTGCAGGTGAAATCATCAAGGTTATGCTTACCTGCGAAGTTGAGGGCGAAGTTCAGGAAATCACCGCAAGCGGTAACGGACGACTTAATGCTGTCAACAATGCCGTCAAGAAGATTTTCGGTATCGAATTTTCAAACCTTACCTACGAGGAACACGCTCTCACCGTAGGTTCTTCTTCCCAGGCTATCACCTATGTGAGTGTTACCCTTGAAAACGGCAAAACTGTATGGGGCGCAGGTATTCACGACGATATTATTGCTTCATCAATCAATGCATTATTCTCTGCGGTAAACCGCAGTATCGGAGGTTAACTACTATGGGTATGACAATGACTCAAAAAATTCTTGCCGCTCACGCAGGTCTTGACTCTGTTGTGGCAGGTCAGCTTATAAATGCAAAACTCGACATTGTTTTAGGCAACGATATCACAACTCCCGTTGCCGTCAACGAATTTAAAAAGGCAGGTTTCGAGGGAGTCTTCGATAAAGACAAAATCGCAATCGTTCTTGACCACTTTGTTCCCAATAAGGACATCAAAGCCGCCGAACAGTCAAAGCAGTGCCGTGAATTTGCCTGCGAACATTGTGTCAGTCACTTTTACGATGTGGGCAAAATGGGTATCGAACACGCACTTCTTCCCGAACAGGGCGTCGTAACGGCAGGTGACTGCATCATCGGTGCCGACAGTCATACCTGTACCTACGGTGCAGTCGGTGCATTTTCAACGGGTGTAGGCTCAACGGATATGGCAGCAGGTATGGCAACGGGTATGGCTTGGTTTAAAGTGCCTTCAGCCATTAAGTTCAACCTTACGGGCAAACTCCCCAAGGAGTGCAGCGGTAAAGATGTTATCCTCACAATTATCGGTATGATAGGTGTTGACGGCGCTCTTTATAAGAGTATGGAATTTGCGGGTGAAGGTGTTAAAAATCTCTCAATGGACGACAGACTCTGCATTTGCAATATGGCAATTGAAGCAGGTGCAAAGAACGGTATTTTCCCCGTTGACGATATTACTCTTTCCTACCTTGATGGCAGAAGCGAAAGAAAAGGCGTGGTTTTTGAAGCTGACGAAGACGCCGATTACGAAAAGACAATTGACATCGACCTTTCACAAATTGTTCCCGTTGTTGCTTGTCCTCATCTTCCCGAAAACACTCACCCTGCAAGTGAACTTTCACACATAAAGGTTGATCAGGTTGTTATCGGCTCCTGCACTAACGGCAGAATGGAAGATATGGAAACTGCATACAACATTCTCAAAGGCAAAAAAATTGCTGACGGTATACGTTGCATTATTATCCCCGGTACAATGCAGATTCTCCGTGACTGTGTTGAAAAAGGTTATGTAACTGCTTTCATTGATGCGGGTGCCGTTGTTTCAACCCCCACATGCGGACCTTGCCTTGGCGGTTATATGGGCATTCTTGCCGCAGGTGAAAGATGTATTGCCACAACGAACCGTAACTTCGTAGGCAGAATGGGACACACTCAAAGTGAGGTTTATCTTGCTTCTCCCGCAACTGCTGCCGCAAGCGCTCTCACCGGTTACATCACCGAACCCAAGGAGGTATAACAGAATGAACACACAAGGTAAAGTTTTTAAATATCCCGACAACGTTGACACCGACGTTATTATCCCTGCCCGTTATCTCAACACTCCCAATGCACAGGAGTTGGCGCTTCACTGCATGGAAGATATTGATGCGGAGTTTGTTAAAAAGGTAAACAAAGGCGACGTTATGGTTGCAGGTTGGAATTTCGGTTGCGGCTCCTCCCGTGAACACGCTCCTCTTGTTATTAAAACCTGCGGTACGGGCTGCGTTATTGCAAAGAGTTTCGCACGAATCTTCTACCGCAATGCAATCAATATCGGTCTTCCCATTCTCGAATGTGAGCAGGCAGCCGAAGAAATCAAGGCAGACGACGAGGTAAGTGTTGACTTTGACACAGGTGTTATCACCGACATCACAACGGGCAAAACCTATCAGGCACAGCCCTTCCCCGAATTTATCCAGAATATTATCAAAAAAGGCGGACTTCTCGCTTCTCTCAAGGAGGACTGAAAGATGAATAAAAAAATTACTGTTTTAGCAGGTGACGGTATCGGCCCCGAAATTGTCAGAGAAGCAATCAAGGTTTTAGATAAAATTTCTGAGAAGTACGGTCATAGTTTTGATTATACCTATGTTGACATCGGCGGCTGCAGTATTGACAAATTCGGTGTACCCATTACCGATGAAGGAATGGAAAAGTGCAAAACTGCCGACAGTGTACTTTTAGGTGCCGTCGGCGGTCCCAAGTGGGATAACTGTCCCCCGGCAATAAGACCCGAAAAGGCACTGCTTGCCGTAAGAAAAGAACTCGGTCTTTTTGCAAATCTCCGTCCCACGAAACTTTTCCCTCAACTTGCAGACGCTTCACCTCTCAAGCAGGAAATTGTCGGCGGAGGTATTGACCTTCTTATCGTGAGAGAACTCACAGGCGGTGTTTACTTTGGCGACAGAAAGACAGAAGAAGTAAACGGCGAACTTGTTGCAACAGATATTATGCCTTACAGTGAAAGTGAAATTAAGCGTATCGGCAAAGTCGCTTTTGAAACTGCGTTGAAACGAAACAAGAAACTTTCTTCCGTTGATAAGGCAAATGTTCTTGATACCTCACGTCTTTGGAGAAAGACAATGCACGCACTTGCAGAGGAATATCCCGAAGTTGAGTATAACGACATTCTTGTTGATAACACTGCTATGCAGCTTATCAAGAATCCCACCCAATTCGACGTGCTTGTTACGGAGAATATGTTCGGCGACATTCTTTCCGACGAAGCCTCGATGCTTACAGGCTCCATCGGTATGATGCCTTCTGCATCTCTTTCATCGGGAACACTTGGTATGTATGAGCCCATTCACGGCTCTGCACCGGATATTGCAGGTATGAATATAGCAAATCCTCTCGGCACAATTCTTTCCGCCGCTATGATGCTTCGCTATTCCTTTGATATGGCAAAAGAAGCCGATGCAATTGAAAATGCCGTTAACAGCGTACTTGATGCATCTTATCGCACAGGTGATATTATGCAGGAAGGCTGCAAAAAGGTCACCTGCAGTGAAATGGGCGACCTTGTGGTTGAGTTTTTACAATAAACAAATTTGGCTCTTTGTTGGCTGATGACAGTTTAATATGAAATGCAAATACCCCTATCGCTGCATCAAGCAGTAATAGGGGTATCTTTCTTTTTAAACGAATATTTGTCAGTCTGCCATTTTACTAAGGAATGCCTGAAGTCTTTCGGTTTTGGGATTGTTAATAATCTCCTGGGCATTGCCTTCTTCGGCAATAACACCGTTATCCATAAACACGATATAGTCGGAAACTTCCTTTGCAAAATTCATTTCGTGGGTAACGATTACCATAGTCATATTGGTCTTTGCAAGTTCTCTTATAACCTTTAAAATTTCGCCCGTAAGTTCGGGGTCAAGGGCGGAAGTAGGTTCGTCAAAAAAGAGGATTTTCGGTTCAAGTGCCATTGCTCTTGCAATTGAAACTCTTTGCTGTTGACCGCCCGAAAGTTCGCAGGGATAGTTGTGTATTTTATCTGAAAGCCCCATGTCCGAAAGGAGTTTCAGTGCCTTCTTTTCAATTTCGGCATAAATGAGTTTTTTATTCTTTTTGAAATCGGGTCTTTCTTTTGCTCGCAGTTTTACGGCGAGGGTGACGTTGTCGAGCACGTTATATTGAGGGAAAAGGTTGAACTGCTGAAAAACAAGACCGATTTTCAGTTGTTTTTCTCTTGTTTCATTTGCCTTGGTTTTCCCGGTGCCCTCACCGTCAAAAATAACATCACCGTCAACAACTATTTTACCGCTGTCGGCAGTTTCAAGAAAGTTGATACAGCGAAGAAGTGTGGTTTTGCCGCTGCCCGATGAGCCGATAATCGACATAACCTGACCTTCCTCAAGAGAAAGGGAAATGCCTTTG
The DNA here is from genome assembly GCA_964397395.1 of uncultured Faecalibacterium sp. Classification (GTDB taxonomy): domain Bacteria; phylum Bacillota; class Clostridia; order Oscillospirales; family Acutalibacteraceae; genus UBA6857. Next base: position 19,058 of record CAYNIN010000014.1, on the reverse strand, counting down.
AGAACTTCTGTTTTGCCGAAATTCTTTTTAAGGTTTGTAACTTCAAGAATAGACATAAAATTCCCTCCTTATGCTTTGAAATAGTCAAGTTTCTTTTCAAGTTTGCCGAAAAGCACCGTGAGAATGCCGTTGAAGATAAGGTAGAACAGACCCGTATAAAGCAAGGGCCAGAGCAAACCGTCACTTTTGATGAAAGCCTGTCCGTTCCAGATAATCTCATAAACGGAAATTGTTCTTGCAAGGGAAGTATCTTTAACCAGGGTGATAATTTCGTTACTCATAGGCGCAATAATGCGCTTGATAACCTGAAGAAGCACAACCTTGAAAAAGGTCTGACTCTTTGTCATACCCAGCACCTGACCTGCCTCATACTGTCCTTTGGGAATGCTTTCGATACCGCCTCGGTAAATCTCCGAGAAGTAGCAGGCGTAGTTGATAACGAAAGATACTATAACGGCGGAAAAACGGTCAAAGCCTTGCCAGGAGGCAATCCAACCGATGAGAGCACTGTCGGAAGCAACGCCCTGTGCCCAGGAAGCCATAAGTCCGGGACCATAGAAGATAACGATTATCTGGAGCATAAGAGGGGTACCTCTTATTACCCATACGAGAAGTTTTGAAATGTATTTAACGGGTGAAAATTTGCTCATTGACCCGAAGGCTATCACAAGACCTAAAGGCAGGGAAAAAATCAGGGTGAGGGCAAATATTTCAAGGGTTGTACCGAAACCTTTTAAAAGGCTCAGAGTAACAGTCCATAAAGTTGAAAAATCCATATTGTAATCCTTTTTCTTTTATTTTTATATCGGTGAGGTAATCATAGAGAAAAGCCCTAACCGACCGAAAGACAGAGGGCAAAAGCCTTCTGTCTTTCAACTTATAATTAAGAGGACAAATTATGCGAGTGTAAGTTCGTATTTTTCAGCAAGGGCTGCGAGGGTACCGTCTGCAATGAGGTCTGCCATAATTGCGTTAACTTCTGCAGTTACATCTGAACCTTTACGGAATGCGATACCGTATTCTTCTGTTGAAAGTTCGAGTGAATATGCAAGGTTTGCATAGGAAGTGCCTTCGCCTGTCATTGCGTTAGCCATTGTGATGTCGATTACGCAAGCATCTGCTGTGCCTGAAGCAACTTCGAGAAGTGCATCTGCCTGTGTGCCGACTGCGGTGTAGTTTTCAATGGCAAGAGCTTCAACTTCGTCTTCACCTGCTGAACCTGCTTCTGCAACAAAGGCAAGGTCTTTGAGTGAATCAGCATCTGCATAGTCAGCGAGTTTGTCACTCTTCATAACAACAACCTGTGCGTTCTTTACATAAGCGTCTGAAACGCTTGCATTTGCAAGGGCTTCGTCAGTGATTGTCATACCGTTCCAGATGCAGTCGATATCTTTTGCTTCAAGTTCAAAGAATTTGTTGTCCCAGTTAATTTCGATAAATTCAACTTCAACGCCGAGTTCCTTTGCAACTGCCTGAGCAAATTCAGTGTCAAAACCTGTCCATTCATCATTTTCGTCTTTGTAGTTCATGGGAGCGTAGTCTGTCATACCAACGATGAGTTTACCTTTTTCCTTGATGTAAGCAAGGTCGGAAACGGTGTCGACTGCGTCTGTGGTGTCGTCTGCATCTGTGGTGCCGTCTGCGGCTGATGTGCTTGCATCAACATCATCAACTACATCTTCAGTATTTCCGCCACCGCATGCGGCGAGGAATACGCACATAACGACTGCGAGTACTGCTAAAATTAAGGCAATGGATTTCTTTTTCATAATGATTACTCCTTTTCTTGCGGTTATACCGTAAAAACATAAATTCCAAGCGATTTAATGATTTACCGCTTTAGCGTGGTACTATATTAACACAGCGTCACTGTGATGTCAATACCTTTTTTTGAATTTTTTCAAAAATTTTTGAGAGGTATTGTTTTGAGTAAGGCAGGGTAGTACCGTTACAATATAAAGCAAAAGGCGGAGTACTGTTTCGTAAGGACGTTTTCGCTTATTTTCCGTAATCTGTCAGCGCTTTGAACTCGTAGCCCTGTTCTCTTGCCATGTCGATTATATCGGCAAGAGCATCGGCGTTATCTTTGGAAACACTGTGAAGAAGAATGATTGCTCCGTCGTGAAGTCTGTCCATAACCTTTTCTATGGTATACTCCTTGCCACGTACCTTTGAAGTGTCCCAATCATCGTAAGCAACAGACCAGAAAACACTCATATATCCAAGTGACTCCACAAGTTCAAGGGCATTTTCCGTATATTCACCTGCGGGGAAACGGAAATATTTTGCCGCATAGCCGAAATTTTCACGCAGGTAGTTTTCCGTTTCTTCAATTTCCTTTGCCATTTCTTCTCTTGTAATTTCCGCAAAAGAGGGATGTGTCGCAGAATGGTTGCCCACAATGTGTCCCTCTCTTATCATCCGTGCAATAAGTTCGGTTTCGGATTTGATATGGTCAAGAGTGCAGAAAAATGTGGCAGGTACATCTTTTTCTTTCAGCACATCAAGAACTTTACTTGTCAGATTTTCATATTCGTATCCGCAGTCAAAAGTGAGATAAAGCACTTTTTCTTCACTTACGGTGTCAAGAGTCAGAGCACCGAATTTATCAAAGGTTTTCTGAAAAGAAACAACGGTATAGTGAGGTTCACCGCCATCGGCAGGCCCGTGAGAATGAGAAAGTTTCTCGTTGGAAAGTTCTTCTGAAGGCTCTTTTGCAGTATAGGAAACGGGATCAAGAGGGGCAAAACCCGAAAGGGCAGATGAATCCCTCTGACCTGTAATAATCATGGGTGTTTTTTCTGTTATGGTGTTTTCGTCTGAAATTACCGTTGAAGCGTTTATACTTGAAGTCAGTTCTCTTGCCGAGGGTGTATCGGTGGAACTTTCTGACGTAATATTGCTTGCACTGTTTTTTCCGCAACAGGCAAGAGTGAAAAGCAAAATGGCGGTTAAAATAAAAGAGATATATATTTTCAATGTAATCCTCCTAAAAAAAGTTATGTAGAGGTGCCTGTTTTTCGGCACCGCTGAAACAGAAAATTATTGCGCAGCAACAAGGTTTCTGAGTACCCGACCGCAATCTGTGGTTACCCGTCGGGTAGGGTTATCATTTAAACATATATCTTACGTCGCCCATAATGCCTTCAATGGATTTGTACGCCTTGTTCATATTCTTTTTTACGGAACGTTTCATTCCGCAACCCATCATAGCACCTTTAAGGTATGCTGCGGTACCGCCTAACGCTATACCTATGCCGATACCTTTGATAAGCATATTTTTATTCAACTGTTTCCTCTCCTTTTCTGTCTTTTTTTCCTTTTTTTAAAGATAACTTCCGTTAACTCAAGGACAGTTATATTTTTAACTCTGCTTCTTTTTTTATTATCGGCAAAATTTGTTTTAACTATTTATTTTTTAATATCTTTATGATAAAATAATCAGTAATTAAATTACAGGAGTCGAAAAATGAATAAACTAAATATAGTTCTCGTTGAACCGCAGATACCGCAGAACACAGGCAACATTGCAAGAACCTGTGCCGCAACGGGAGCATCGCTTCACCTTATAAAGCCTATGGGTTTTACGGTTGACGATAAAAAATTAAAAAGAGCAGGTCTTGATTATTGGTACTTGCTTGATATTACTTATTATGAAAACCTTGAGGATTTTTACGAAAAGAACAAGGGCGGCAATTTTTATTACCTGACGACGAAGGGACGGCAAATTTTCACTGAAACTTCTTTTCCCGAAAACACTTTTATCTTTTTCGGCAGAGAAGACGCAGGTCTTCCCGAAAGTCTTTTAAAGGAAAATCCCGAAACCTCTCTGAGAATACCGATGAGGGAAAGTGCAAGAAGTCTTAATCTTTCAAACACTGTTGCTGTCGTCACCTATGAGATACTCCGTCAATGGAACTATCCTGACCTTTTATGTGAGGGTCAACTTACAAAATACACCTGGTAAAAGGAGATAAAAGATGAGCAAAAATTTCACAAAAGAAGACAGAATTAAAAAGCATCAGACGAATATCAAGTCTGCACAGACCGTTCTTATTCTTGCAGGAGTTCTCGGACTGATTCACATTGCGCAGTTCGTTTTTTCTGCATCAAACGGATTTTATTTCAGTTTTGCAGTTCCTGCTCTCATGTTTGACCTGCTGGCAAATGACTCTGTTTCATCATTTGTTGCGTGGGCGGTAACGGCAGTCTTTCTCATTTTATACTTTGTATTTTTTATCCTTAGCGGTAAAAATGCAAAGTGGCTTTGCGGCTCTCTTGCGGTTTACCTTACCGACCTTGCCTTCTGTTTTTACAGAATCTTTGTTTATTACGGCAGTTCGGTGACGGAAGAAAAATATATAAGCCTTGCAGTACACATTTTTATAACCGTTTTTCTTGTTGTGGGAATTATATCGGACAAGAAACTTTCAAAAGAAAACTGATAAATAATAAGACTGTGCAGTGATACACGGTCTTATTTAACTTTAACGGCTTTTACCGCCGAAGGTTCTGCGTAAATTCTTTCGCCCTTTACTGTTTCAAAGGCTCTAACCCTGAAGTAGTATTTCGTTTTGCTTTCAAGGGAAGAAAGAGTCTTCTCAAGGACTTTGGAATTTTTAATAAGAATCTTTTTTGCTCCCGACATATCTTTTGAAGTTGAATAGTAAACGGCGTAGCCGTCGGCACCGTCAACCTCTTTCCATTTAACAGTAACCTTACCGCCTTTTGAAGAAAGGGTAAAAGTAGTTTTGTCGAGTTTTGTTTTAACTGCAATGCAGGAACTTGCCGTTCCCTTGCCCGTACTGTTTACGGCACGGATTTTGAAGTAATATTTTGTGTTTGCATCGAGGTTTTTTACGGTATAACTGTTCTGAGTCAGGGTCTTGATTTTTGTCCATTCTTTTTTATCGCTGCTTTTTAAAACTTCGTACTCCGCAGCCGAGGAAACTTTTTTCCAGGAAAGTTTCAATGAAGAAGAAGTGACAGAGGAAACCTTGTTGGCGCTGACCTTTGCAGGCTTTGTCAAAACGGTGATTTTTGCGGCAGAGGCTGTATAGGTCTTTCCCGACACGGTGGTGTAGGGGATAACACAGAACTTATACTTTGTGCCGGGTTTAAGGTTTTCTATTCTGTATGTCGTAGTACCGCTGACCGCTTTAACGGTTTCATATTTACCGCTTTCGGAATTATACATTTTTATATAATAGCCCTTTGCCGAGTTCACCTTTTTCCAATTAAGCCTTACGGCGCTGTCGGAGGCGGTGAAAGTGACTGCGGTTTTCGGCAGAACGGTTTTTGCAGAATCTACGGACTTGGAAGAAAAAGAATTAACATAATACTTTTTATATTTTTCGATGAAGGAGTTGTTATCTTTCGGCATGTCAGGGTCGGTGAAAAGATAGCCGGAAGTTGCTCCGCTTTTTGAATGAACAATATCGCAAAGGTCTGCCGAGTACCATTTGCCGTCGGCATAAACTTCATTCCAAGCGTGATTTTCCTCTGCGTTAAAAACTAAAAGGGCAGGTATTCCGCTTGCGTTGCATAAATCTTTGAAAGTGTTTGCAAAACTTCCGCAGACTCCTTTGCCGTCAAGAAGGGTATGGTACGGGTCGTTTGTGCCCGTATAAAAATAGGAATACCTGGAGTTTTCGTCAATCCATTTAAGATAATACTGCACATAGTCTTTCTGCGTTTTGCAACTCTTTGAGGCTTCGCTTATAACGGCAAGAAGTTTATTGTCGTAACTTTCGCCCTTTTCGTCTTTTTCGGAGCCGCCGAGTTTAAGACAGAACGAAGCCGTATAACTGTAATTACTGCTTCCGTAAGAGTACATATTAACCGTCAGTTTATTGTATCTTGACCAGTCGCACCAGAAAGAAGAAAGTATCTGTTGCGTTTTACACATCTTATCGGCAAAAAGGGAAAAGTCTTTATCGAAGGGCTCGTCCGTAAAACCGAAAACCGCATAAACCTCGCAGTAATCCTCTACGGGTGTTCCCATAAGTCTTTGTGAAATATCAAGCAGAGCCGACATTATTTCTTCGTCTTCGGCGTCGAGATTGTTATGAGTAATATATATTTTGCTTTCCTGCACCGTCACTTTGCCGTCGGTATAAGAAGAAAGACGGCTTTTCACTTCTTTTTCACTCATTACGGCACTGCCGCTTAAGGAAAAAATGACGGTAAAAGCAAAAATTATTAAAAGGAAACCGAGAAGTTTTCGGCTATTTTTGAAAAACTGTTGTTTCATTTTAAAGTCACCTGACAATTTTGTCTATACTCATTCCTGCATAAGCGTTAAGTTCATTTGAAGCAATATTACCGCTTAAATATTCGTAATAGCCCTGTGCACCTACCATAGCCGCATTATCTGAGCAAAGGGAAAGGTCGGGAAGATAAAGATTCCAGCCGTGTTTTTTGCAAAGCACTTCGAGTTCTTTTCTGAGAACCGAATTAGCCGATACGCCGCCTGCTACGGCAAGGGTACTGTGACCGAAGTCAAGCATGGCCTTTTCCGTATTTTTAATAAGGCAGGAGCACACGCTTTTCATAAAAGAAGCACCCAAATCGGTGACGGATATTTCCTCACCTTTTTGTTTTGCGTTGTGAATGATATTTATAACAGAGGTTTTAAGTCCTGAGAAACTGAAATCGTAAGGTGAGTTTTCAACTTTCGGTGTGGGAAATTTAAATGCAGTACTGTCGCCGTTTGCGGCAATACGGTCAAGATTAAGTCCGCCGGGATAGGGAATTCCCATTGTTCTTGCGGCTTTATCAAGGGCTTCACCTGCGGCGTCGTCCCTCGTTCTGCCGATAACGGCAAAGTCGGTATAACTTTTCACTTCCACCATAAGAGTGTTACCGCCGCTTACAACAAGGCAGAAGAAAGGCGGTTTAAGGTCGGGGTGAGTGATATAGTTTGCCGCAATATGTGAGCGCAGATGATGCACGGGAACAAGGGGGATATTCCTTGAAAATGAAAGCCCCTTTGCATAGTTTACCCCTACCAGAAGCGCACCTATGAGGCCGGGGGCGTAGGTTACGGCAATAGCCTCGATATCGTCAAGACTGCAAGAAGCATCGGAAAGAGCCTTCTGTGTAACAACGGAAATTGCTTCTGCGTGACGGCGTGATGCAATTTCAGGAACAACTCCGCCGTAAATTTTATGTTCAGCAACCTGGGAGGCAACAACGTTTGAGAGCACTTTTCTGCCGTCTTCAACAACACTCGCTGCCGTTTCGTCACAAGAGGATTCAATTGCAAGAATTTTCATAACACAAAACTCCTATTATAAATTCTTCGTCATAATAACTGCGTTTTCTTTGGGCTGGGAGTAAAAGTCTTTTCTGATACCCATATTTTCGTATCCCTCACAAGAGTAAAGGCCTATTGCCGCCTTATTACTTTCTCTGACTTCAAGGGAGATAAAAGCACAGTTTCTTTCTTTTGCTTTGCTTTCGGCAAATGCAAGAAGTTTTCTGCCGATACCTTTTCGGCGGAACTTTTCCCTGACGGCAATGTTAGCCACATAGCATTCGTCAAGAACGGTGTGCATACCCATATAACCTGCCGTTTCACCAAGGTATGAGGCTGTGAAGAATACTGCATTTTCGTTGTTCAGTTCCTCGGCAATACCTTTTTCCGACCAGGGCGAAGAAAAACATTCCTTTTCAATTTCGGCAATTGCCTTAACATCTTTTTCTTCCATCAGGTGAATTTCGGCAGAGTATATTTTTTCTGTGAGTTTATCAAGTTCTCTGCTTATTTTATCGGCACATAATCTGTAAATTGAAAGGTCATCGTCTTCGGGGTTCCAGATGCCTTCACCGAGAAGACAGATTTTGTCTTCGGGTATAAAACTTTTGATAGCCTCTTTATGTTCTTTGCCCATACAGACAAAAAGGTCATACTCGTCTGCCATATATTCATTTATGCGGCGTGATCGGTGGGAAGAAAGGTCAATATCTCTTTCTTTCAAAAGGGTAAGAGTAGTTTCTTCTGCTCTGTCGCCGACAAAGGCGCAGGTGCCTGCACTTTCGCAAATTATATCAAGATTGTTTTCCGTTGCTTTTTTCTGCATAAGGCCCTGAGCAATAACGCTTCGGCAGGTGTTGCCCGTGCAGACGAATAAAATTTTCATTCTGTTTTCTTCCTCTTTTTTTCTTTCTTAACTTGAGTCACCTTATATAATAAGAGTTTTCGGCTAAAAAGTAAAGATGTTTTCCTTTTCTTTCTTCAAAAAAACTCATATAGTAATAATAAATTGTTTAAATTTCTGCAATAGAATTAAAACTTTTAACTGATAATATATAATTATTCCGTACCTATATAAAGGAGGTAAAAACAAAATGAAAAAATTATTAGCAATTATTCTTTCGGCAATCTGCCTTTTCTCCTGCCTTTCGGTTTCTGTATCAGCAGAAAACGGAACGGTTTTCGGCTCTGTTTTTGAGGGTATTGTGAACGATTATCTCGGCATCGAAAGCGAAGAAGAATATTATTCCTACGGTATCGTATATGAAATGGAAGCTTTTTCGGGTGTGACTCTTATTTATAATCCTATGGCTACAATCAGTTTCACTCAACCGGGCACTTTTGTTATCACAGACGATTCACCTCTTGCAATTGACCATGAACTCGTATGCTGGAGAGATTCCGATTACAACAAATACTATCCCGGTGATTCAATTCATGTTGACGGCCGTATCACTCTTTACGCAATATGGAAAGAAAAAGAGGATAATGACCCTTACGTCATCAGACTCATCAAAACAACAACGGATGCTTTCGTGAAGATGTTTAAAAAATTCTTCAAGATTTTTGATATTGCCTATGAGTTTTATCCCGATTATCTTGAGGGTGTGGAAATTCTCACGGAAATCAAAGAACTTGAACTTCCCGTTAAATATGCGGTTTACGAAGAAGGCAGAATCAAGGTCTGCATCGACAGTCCTTCAATGTCGGGCATTGCCTGCATGAAGCCCGAGGGCACGGTAAGCATTTCTGTCGGCGGTGCTTCGACAAACTATGCCTACAAATTATCACCTATGACTGACGGTGACGGCTGTGAAATTATTCTTATTGACATCGCACTTGCAGAAGGTGAAACCGCTTCATTTACACTTCCCGAAAAACTTTATGAGGGAACGGTTCTCCGTAACGGTTACACAAGCGTTGACCCTACCGTTTATGTTAAGGACTTTGCACAGATACAGTACACACAGGCATATGAGGTTAGTGTTACGGCTTAATTCAGTATACTATTATATATAAGATTAACAGGCAGACTTGTTTCGGGAGTCTGCCTGTTATAATATCGGCGGTGATTTTTAATGAGAAAAACAATTTGCAAAACGCTGTGCTTTCTTTCTCTGCTTTTTTGTTTCGGTGTTTTCTGTGAGGCTTGGGCGGTTTGTGACCACAATTACACCTTGATAACTCACAAAGAACCTACTTGTACGGCAGAGGGAAAAAACACATATCTCTGTTCCTGCGGTACGGTTTATACCGAAACTCTTTCCTTGGCGGGACACAGTTTCGTCCTCTCTGATGAAACAAAGTCAACCTACGGTAAGTCGGGAGTTAAAATTTACGTCTGCTCTGTTTGCGGTGCAGGTTACAGTGAAACAACCGATGCTCTGACTTTGACGGCGGTGAAGGGGATAAGAGTAGTATCTTACAGTGCATCGGCGGTGAAAATCGCATGGAGCAGCGTTGAGGGTGCAGAACGTTATGAGGTATCGGGGAAAATTTCGGGCGGAGAATGGCAAGCCCAAAGCACCGATAATCTTTCCTTGACTTTCAAGGAACTGAAAGGAGCAAGTCTTTATTTTTTCAGAGTGAGAGCGGTTTGCGGTGAAAACGGAGGCTCTTACAGCGAAACGGTGAGTTGTTACACAAAGCCGGAGGCGGTTTCGCTGAAAGAGGCGGTGTCAAAGACAGACAGTTTAACTGTCAGTTGGACAAAATCAGAGGGCGCTTCGGGTTATCAGATTCTCTATACCGAGGATAAGAACTTTGATGAATACAAAAAAGTGACCGTATCGGGCGGCGACACACTGAAGAAGACGATTTCCTCTCTTTCCGAGTCGACGGTATATTACGTTAAGATACGTCCGTATATTACGGTGGATTCCGAAAAAATCTACGGTGCTTTCAGCGATGCGGCAGAAGAAGTGACTTTGCCCTCCGCCGTTTCTGTGAGCAAGACGTCTTCAACAGATAATTCCGTAACAGTCAAGTGGAAGGAAGCAAAGGGCGTTTCGGGATATTATCTTGAATATTCTTCCTCAAAGAGTTTTTCTTCCGCTGAAACGGTAAAGGTTTCTGCTGCTGAATATACGGTGAAAAACCTCACCTCCTGCAAAACTTACTATTTCAGAGTCAGGGCGTTTAAAACCTTGAAGGGTGAAAATTACTGCGGAGATTACAGCGATATACAGTCGGTTACGGTGAAACCTGCGGCGGTGAGTTTCACGGATTTTGTCAGAGAAAGTGAAAAGATAACTGTCAGATGGATTGCGGCAGAAAATGTCAGCGGTTACGAAATAAAGTATTCCCAAAAGAAGAACTTATCAGGTGCAACAACCCTTACGGTTTCGGGCGCCTCTGCATGTAAGAAGACGGTGACTTCTCTCACATCGGCAACGTCATATTATTTTAAAATACGGGCATACAAAACTGTAAACGGTGAAAAGATTTACGGAGGTTACAGTTCTGTTAAAAGAGTTACCACAAGTCCTGCAAAGGTGAAAACCGAAAACGTCAAAGCAGGGGAAGGCAAATTTGTCGTCACCTGGGAAAAGGTCAGCGGTGCAGACAGTTATCAGGTTACATACTCCTCTTCGGAAAATTTCAAAAAGAGCAAGACTGTAACGGTGAAAGATACGGCACCTCTTAAAAAGACTTTCAAAAATCTCTCAAAGGGAACCGTGTATTACGTTAAGGTCAGAGCCTGTAAAACGGTGGGCGGTAAACGCATTTACGGACAGTACAGCCAAACTCTTGAAGTCCGTACAAAACTCGGCACAGTCAAAGTGAAAAGTGCGGCGGCGGACACTGACAGCCTTGCTCTTTCCTGGAATAAGGTTTCTTCGGCTGACGGATATGAAATCATATATGCAACTTACAGTTCTTTCTCTGACGGTCAGACCGTTAAGGTGAAAGGGGAAAACAGCCTTAAAAAGACGGTGAAAAACCTTTCCTGTGCTGAAAGTTATTATATAAAGATTCGTGCCTATAAAACCGTAAACAATGAAAAGGTTTACGGAGAGTACAGTGACAGACTGAAAATAACGACCCTTCCCCAAAAGGTTAACGTGACGAAAGCGGAAAAGAAAAACGCCTCCACTGTGAAAATTTATTGGAGTGCCGTTCCGAATGTAAGCGGTTACGAAGTGGTCTATTCCGATAATTCCGATTTCACAAAAGCGGTCGGAATTACCGTTTCAGGTCAGGCGACAACCTCAAGGCTTATAAAAGAACTTAAAGCGGGCAAAACTTACTGTTTCAGAATAAGAGCATACAAAACCGTTGACGGTAAAAAAATTTACGGTGAATACGGGCAAGTGAAAAGTGTTAAGGTGTAATATAATAGTATAGGGCGGTGTCATATTTGGCACCGTTTCCTTTTTTTCAGGGGAAAAAACCGTGACGGAGAAGTTTATAACAAACTGCACAAAAACAAGGGGTTAAATTTTACTTAAAAATTAAGTTACAAACTATTGATTTATTTCACGTCATAAATTATAATAAGTATGTGTAATTATATGGGTAAGTCTACCCTTTTTTGCAGAAAACGGCACCAAAAGGTGCAAACGAACGAAAGGAAACAATGTGTTAATCGGTTAAACACAAGGAGGTCAGTTGTGTTCGAGAAACATTTAAACTTTCACGGATTTATATTAAAAAAGCAATTTCGGTGAAAGCCCGAAAGCCCAATATGGCTCTTTGCCGCTTCCTTTGAAACGAAGGATGAGGAGTGCCTTTCCTGCAGGGAAGGGGGACCGCTTGCGGCGGAGGAGTCAAAACCACTTAATTAAGGGGGATATAACAAATATGAAAAAGTTTTTATTGAAAGCAGGTAAGAAAACATTATCGGTATTCCTTGCTTGTTTAATGCTTATGACATGCTGGGTGTTTGTTGCACCTGAGCATAATCACGCCGAAGCGGTTTCAGGTACAGTTTACGGTGTACCTGCTGTTAACGGTAGTCACTATAATTCAGGCACCACCAGTGCTTACGGAACGCCAGTATTCGATGGTACTCTTGGTCAGTGGGTTAAGTTTATAAATGGTAATGACTATACATGTATTTATTATCCGTCAGCTATCTATCTTGATAAGTCGGAGACTCTTCAAAGTGCGGGCTATTATTGGAATATCCAATGGTACTTTGGTAGCACAACGGACTACCGTATCCTTCTTGCAGGTCCTTGTTGGGGTGACTACAGAGATACATCCATATCCTCATCATCTTATCCTGAGTACTATACAATGACTAACATTTTCTCTGATTATGCTGTTGACGCATCGCTTCCTGAAGGTACTGACTCAAACGGCGGTGTTTACGGCAGAACTTCGTCCAGCACTAACTATGACCTTCGTATTGTAGGTTACGGGTATAGCGATCAGGGTTCTGACCAATTTACTGTTAATAGTCTAAAACATACAAGATATGTTCTTTTTAGAACACGTCAGTCGACAAATAATGCAACTCTTTACCTTAAGGGTACTCCATCTTCAAGTTATGTAGGTACAACTACTACCTATAACACATGGGGCACAAGTGCAGCTTCATACGGTCTTGCTCAGAAATATAGTAGTTCTAAATGGAGCACACACACCAGTGGTACTACTCAGTTTCAAACAAAATGGGGCGGCGGTGCCAGCTATACTCAGTCAGACGGATCAACCAACTGGCCTGAAATGAAGTTCACAGTTACCGTTTATGATAAGTCTGCTCTTAACACCCTTATCAACACTGCTATCACAATGAGAGATAACTCAACAGCATATTCCCGTGTATACAGGTCAAAACTTGCTTCTGCTATCACAACTGCACAGGCAACTCTTACCACTCGTGCAACAACTCAGACCGCAATCGACAGTGCAAAAGCAACTCTTCAGGCTGTTGTTGATGCTCCTGAATACAGAACCTACGAGCTCACCTATGAAAATCTTTTCTCACTTTCAGATTGGTGGAACTCAAATTCAGCTGCCAAAACAGGCGTTTCTGTTGATCTTACAGCAGGTAAGGTAACAGTGCAGAATACAAACGCATCAGGTGAATATGTAACTACTCACAGTGATAATTCAGCAACCGCAGGCACAAGAAACACTGCTAACTATGCAATGCCTGTTGAAGGCGGTAAGAGGTATACTATCAAGTATACAACAGACCATGCTGATACACAGATGTTTGCTTTCTTCTATAATAGCGAGGGTGGTATTACTCACGTCAACAGTCAAGGAGCGTATAACCTCACTGTAAAAAACGGTACCAATCAGGAAACATTTCAGGCACCTACCGATTCGGCTTATATGGAAATCCGTTTTGATAATAACACAGGTGCAACAACGGCTAATTTTTGGGATATTATGATTTATGATGCAGACCGTGCAGCTGAAATCGACCTTGAGAATTGGCTCACCCGTCCGCATAGAGTGCTTTATACATATAATGAACTTCTCACTGCATCAAATATTCCTTCAGCAGAGAGAAAGGGTTATGCATTTAATTGTTGGTATCTTAAAGGTTATACTCCGGATACTGGTGCACTTTCCCTTTTCTATAATGGCTACAACTTCGAACAAAGCTGGGTTGTTTATTCTGACTGGACACAGAAAACCCTCGATATCGGTTATGACAACCTGTTCTCA
>CAYNIN010000014.1:0-5073 GCA_964397395.1 uncultured Faecalibacterium sp. | reverse complement strand
CGTGAGCCTTTCAAATACGGCGACACAAATAACCTTATGACTCCCTCAAGAGACGGTTACATATTTGACGGTTGGTTTACTGCTGACGGTACAAAGATTACATCAGTAGCCGGTCTTTACGAAAGCGACACGGTTTATGCTCACTGGACAAAGACTCACACAGTAACCTTCCTTAACGGTAGTGGCAACCCAATGCACACAGCAACCGTTATTACCGGTAACGCTTTGACTTCAGATCAGTATCCCACAGTCAACCCCACAAAGGCATCCGATGAATTAAATTCATATACCTTTACCGGTTGGGATTATGCTGACGGAACTGCAATCACAAGCGACATAACCGTTAAACCTGTTTTCACATCAAGGGCTCACAGCAACTTTAACTACAAACTTTATACCCCCGCCACTTGTGAAAACAACGCAATTGTTACAAAATGGTGCGGAAACTGTAATTATAGTTTTGGCAATGTAGTATATGACGGATCAGCGACTGACCATCCCGAATTTATTGCAAAGGGACACGATTATGACGGAGAGCCCACCGTTGTTGTAGGTTCAGCAACTCTTGTTGACGGCGTAAGCAAGCATCAAGTTCTTTGCTCACGCTATACCTCTGAAAGCTGCGGTGGTTACACTTACGTTGACCACAAATGGTCATTAATAAATACAACGGGTGCCACCTGTACGGTAAAGGGTACAAGTCATTATAAGTGTGCTTGCGGTGCAACAAAGACTGAAGAAGGCTCAATTGCTCCCGCCGTTCATTTAAATACAACAATAATCAATGTTAAGCAGGAAAACTGCACGGAAAACGGTTACACAGGTGATACACAGTGTAGTGACTGTAAAATAACAATTGTTTACGGTGAATCAATTCCTGCATTGGGTCACACTTGGAAAAACACTAAAACCTATCCTACAGAAACTGTAGCCGACTGTACAACAGATGCAGTTTATTGGCAGGAATGTGAAACTTGCGACATTTCTGCTGAACATGATACAACAGGTTCAACCTGGACTGATACAGGTTCAGCAACAGGTCATAAGTGGTTAGATGAGGGCGAAGAACTTTATTCTCCCGCTGACTGTGAAAACGATGCAGTTTATTATCAGACTTGTGAATACTGCGGCATTTCTGCAAAAGATGATACAACAGGTTCAACCTGGACAAAGGCAGACACTAAGTGGAATCACAAATTTGAAGGCGACTATGTAACTAACAACGATGGTACACACGGTCGCAAGTGTTCAAACGAAGGCTGTTCGGAAATTGGCGACAGAACCGATTGTACTTACGGCGCTTGGGATACAAACAATGCTGATACTCATACCAAGATTTGTACAGCGTGTTCTTATAAATACACGGAAAAACACTCTTGGTCAGCATGGACATCAACTGATCCTTCAAAAACAGAAGACGGTCAGATGACTCGCTCTTGTGAGATTTGCGGCAGAACAGAAACGACTGACTGTCAATATGACGTTACAGCCGATGTGAAAGAAACTTGCGAAACAGACGCATATAAAACCTACACTTGTGCTGATTGCGGTCACGGTTACACTGTGATCGATAAGGATTCGGCAACAGGTCATAACTTCGATGGCGAGTACAGGTTTAATGCAAATACAGACTTCCACAACCGTAAGTGTACAAATGACGGTTGCAGTAAGTACGGTATCGGTATCAAAGTGGATGCTTCAGGCGTAAACAAATGGGAAGCATGTTCATGGACATACGCTAAAAAGGAAGACGGCATTCACACCGCCACTTGCGTATGCGGTAACAGCCAGGACGAAGAATGTTCAGGCGGCGAAGCAACCTGTACAACACCTGCAACTTGTGATAAGTGTGAAGAAAAGTACGGCGAAACCGCACCTCACAACTACTCAGGCACTGTTGTAGTCCTTCATGATGATAACGAAGACAGCCACGCATACCGTTGTAAGTTCTGTGATGACCAGGATCTTTACGGTGTTGGCGAAGAAGAAGGAGCAACTGAAAAATGTAACGGCGGCGATGCAACTTGCTCCGAAAAGGCAACTTGTGATGTCTGCGATGACGAATATGGTGAAGTTGATTCCGAAGATCACATATTAAGCTCATGGAGCGATAACGAGGACGGTACACACACAAGAACTTGTACCCGTGAAGGCTGTGCACACGGCGAAAACGGCAACGCATATAGCGAAACTGAAAACTGCGTAGCAGGTTCTCAGAAAGAAGTTGTTGCCGATTGCGATTCAGAAGGTTATATGATCAATGTTTGTGCTGAATGCGGTTACGAATGGGATTCAGATGATGTGGCTCCTGCGGGTCATAAATTCGGCGCATGGATAAGCGACGGCGAAGGCTCACATACAAGAACCTGTATCCGTCCGGGATGTAAGTATAACGAAACCTCAGACGGCCCTGCAACTGAAACAAAGCAGTGCACAAAAGATAATGCAACTGAAGTTGTAACAGCACCCACATGTACGGAAAAGGGTTACACCACCTATACCTGTAAGGATTGCGGTTACAGTTGGGTAGACGAAGATTCTTATACTGACCCCACAGGTCACACATACGAAGATAAGCGTAAGGCTGTATCTGCAACTTACCTCAGAACAGAACAGTCCTGCACAGAGGATCTTACTTATTGGTATCGTTGCGATAACTGTAACGAAAGTGCAAAAACAGGTGCAACATACACTGAGGAAACAGTTGAGAATTTCTATTGGGTAAGCAAAGAGGCATCAAGCCATAGCTTTACAAAGAAAACCGTTACAGATGATTATCGCAAGAGTGTTGCAACCTGTACGGCAAGAGCAGTATACTACTACTCATGTTCAGCCTGCGATATCTCAAGTGAAGGTACAGACGGCGAAAAGACATTCCTCTACGGTTCAGTTCTCGGTCACGATTGGATTGAAACAGAAAGTGCAGACTATCTTGCAAGTCCTGCAGACTGCGTAAACGATGCAACATATTACAAACACTGTTCACGTTGTACTGATGTAAGCAGTAAAACCTGGACAAAGGAAGAGTCAAAGACAGGTCACGACTTCGACCATGACGATGACGAAGAAGTTGGTGATGAAGGCGATGCAGGTTACACGGCAGCAGTAGAAGCAACTTGCACGCAAGCAGGTGTCGTTGCTCACTACACTTGTCAGGTTTGCGGAAAGTATTATGATGCTGATGCAACAACTGAACTCACCAAGATAACTGTTAAAGCAAACGGACATGTTTGGCAGAGTGTAGGTTACAAGGAAGCAACTTGCGAAGAAGCAGGTCATACAAGTCATAAGGAATGTACCGTATGTGAAGAAAAAGATAGCAAGTTCGCAGAATATGAAGCAACAGGCCACAACTTCACAGGCGATTACGTATATCACGATAACGGCTATCATAGCAAACTTTGCGTAAACGATGGCTGTGAGGCAAGCGGTTTGGAAAAAGTTAAATATTCCGAAACAACCGATGAAACAACCGACGAAACAGTAATTGCAGGTGCAGAAAAATGTGAAATTACCGGTGATTATACTCACGTTGCAGAAGATGATAAGCACTATCATTCACAGTCTTGCGTATGCGGCAACACAAAGAAGACAGAATGTACAGAAGAAAATGCCCCTGTGGTAACTGCTCCCACATGTACCGAAGACGGTTACACAACACACGAATGCTCCGTATGTGAAGAAAAATGGATTACGGATATAGTTGACGCTCTCGAACACGACTTAACCGACACGGCAACATCAAACAATGACGGTGCAACTCACTCAGTTAAGTGTAAGAGAGAAGGCTGCGATTATAAAGCAGACGCAGAAAACTGCTACGGCGGCACGGCAACATGTAAAGAACAGGCAACTTGTGAAGTCTGCGCTCAGAAGTACGGCACAACAGGCGATCATACTTTAACAGAAGACGGTTGGGAATCAAATGGCGATGCAACGTGTACTGTTAACGGTACTGAAAGCCAGAATTGTTCAGTCTGTGAAGAAACAATCAAAAGAACAGAAGAAGATTCTGCTCTCGATCATAATATGACGGGTTATGGCTACGACGTTTCAACTTGGACTTACGGTTCAGATGAAGTCAAGGCTACGGTTAAAGCTCCCACTTGTGCGGCAGAAGGTAAAGCAATATCCTACTGTACAAGATGTGACCACTATGTCACAAAGACAGTTGCTAAACTTAAAGATGCACACGTTTGGGCTGCAGATGCAACTACAGGCGAAGAAACCTGGGAATATGTAAGCGGCGACTGCTCAACATACATCACTTATAAGTGTGTATGTACTCAGTGCGGTACTGTTAAGACAAAGACAGAACAGGTTGAACACGATTGGACAACTGTTGTTACAAAGGTCGAAGCAACTTGTAAGAAAGAAGGTTACAGAACTCTTAAGTGCGGCAACTGCGGTGCACAGAAGACAGAAATCCTTCAATCCGCAGAACACAAATGGGGCGATTGGTCAACTTACACAGAAGCAACATGTTGTGAAGCAGAAGTAGAAATCAGAACATGTTCAGCATGTAAGACGACTGAAAAACGCACAGGTGATGTATCTGCAACGGGAATCCACAATGCATCTAACCTTGTTAAGTGGCAGGCAGAACCTGCAACTTGCGAAGCAGACGGTTTCATTGAACATTACCGTTCATCCTGCGGCAAGTACTTCGTATCATCGGATAAGGGTAAGACCTTTACACAGGTTGAGTGGTCACAGATTAAGCGTGGCGGCACAGGTCATACTGACAGCAACAGCGACGGCAAGTGTGATTCCTGCAACACGGTTCTTAACTCGGGCACAACTACAAGCGATTCCTGCATCTGTCACAAGACAAACTGGTTTATGAAGACAATCTATTCAGTTCTCAAATTCTTCTGGAAGATTTTCGGAATTAACAAGACTTGTGATTGCGGTGTTACTCACTACTAAGATTTAATGAAAACTCCTCCGAATTTCCGGAGGAGTTTTTTTCATGAGGGATTATTTTCAAAGGTCTGACTTGGTTATGTCAAAAAAACCAATCCCGAAAGATTAGGTCAAGGACATATATCGGAAGATATTTTCTCATTTTGT
>CAYNIN010000013.1:0-34629 GCA_964397395.1 uncultured Faecalibacterium sp. | reverse complement strand
TTATCATATAGTTAAACTCAAGGAATGAAAGACCCTTTTCCATTCTTTGCTTATAACATTCGGCACGAAGCATATTGTTAACCGAGAAACATGCACCGACTTCTCTGAGCATATCAATGTAGTTAAGATTCATAAGCCAGTCAGCATTGTTAATCATCATTGCTTTGCCTTCACCGAACTCAATAAATCTTTCCATCTGGCGCTTGAAACATTCGGCATTGTGGTCAATATCTTCTTTTGTGAGCATCTTTCTCATATCGCTTCTGCCTGAAGGGTCACCGATCATTGTTGTGCCGCCGCCGATGAGGGCAATGGGTGTGTTACCTGCCATCTGCAAACGCTTCATAAGGGTAAGGGCCATAAAGTGACCTGCCGTAAGACTATCGGCAGTACAGTCAAAACCGATATAAAATTTTGCCTTGCCGTTATTGATAAGATCCCTGATTTTTTCTTCGTCCGTAACCTGTGCAATTAAACCTCTTGCCACAAGTTCTTCATACATTTTCATTTGAATTTCGTCCTTTCAGAATCATTTCTATTTATTTTATATACTTATCCCTTTATTGTCAAGAGTAATTTTTATCTGTCGTTTCCTGCATAAGCAATCAGTTCTTTTGCAGAATCAAGGGTGGTCTGTGTGATAATTTCACCGCCGATAATTCTTGCAATTTCACTTGTACGCTCTGTGTCGGAAAGAGATGTAACTTTTGTAAAAGTCTTGTTTTCATCTGATATTTTTTCAATATAAAGATGATTGTCGGCATAAGCCGCAATCTGTGCAAGGTGAGTTACACAAAGCACCTGCTTGTTTTTTGAAAGTTCATGCATTTTATAGGCAATCTTATGTGCCGCTTTACCGCTGACGCCTGTGTCGATTTCATCGAAAATCATCGTACCCAGACTGTCCTTTTCCGCAAGAACACACCTTATGGCAAGCATAACTCTTGAAAGTTCACCGCCGGAAGCAATCTTGACAAGAGGCTTCAACTCCTGACCGCTGTTTGCCGAAAAGAGAAATTCAACTTCATCAATCCCCTTCTCATTTGCTTTTGCTTCTCTGAATTCGACGGTAAAGCGAGCGTTGGGAATATCAAGAAATTTCAGTTCTTCCATAACTTTATTTTCAAATTCAATCGCTGTCTGCTTTCTGCAATCGGAAAGGTAGCAACCGTTTTTGAAAAGTTCTTTTTCAAGTTCATCATACTTGGCACTGAGTTGCTCAATCAGTTCATCGCTTGAAACGATGGCATTGTATTCTTCGGTGATTTTTTCAAGATAGGAAAGCATTTCTTCCTCACTGTCACCGTATTTTCTTGAAAGTCGGTAAAGGGTGTCCAGCCTTTCTTCGATAGAGTTTATATCACTATACCCGTCATCAAAATCGCTGAGTTCGCCTGAAATTTCCGCCGAACATTCTTCAAGAAGATATTTTATATCTTTGAACTGTTCACTGTAAGCGGAAAATTTACTGCCGTAATCTGAAAGAGAGTCAAGACATTCCGCAAGTGAAGAAAGAAGAGCGGTTGCGCCGACGGAGTTTTCATCTCCGCTTATGAGCATATCGGCAAGAGAGAGTGTTTTTACGATTTTCTCTCTGTTCTGAATTTTCTTCTTTTCTTCGGCAAGACTTTCTTTTTCTCCTGTTTTAAGGTTTGCAGAACTTAATTCATCAATCTGGAACTTGAGATATTCAAGTCTTCTTTCCTTGTCGTCTTCATCGTCGAGAAGTTTTTTCAGTTGCTTTTTGACTTTCTTAAGTGCCTGATATGTTTCAAGATAATCAGCATAAAGTTCATCGCAATCCGCAAGAGCATCGATAAAATCAATATGATGCTCCTTGGAAAGAAGGTACTGACTGTCATGCTGACCGCAAATAGTTATAAGTTCTCTGCCGAGAGTGCGAAGCATTGAAGCGGTTATGCTTTGTCCGTTGACTTTGCAGCCGCTTCTGCCGTCAGAAGTGATAATCCTTGTTACAAGCAGACTGTTGTCATTTTCGTCACAGGTAATATCAAGTTCGTGCAATTTATCGAGCACGTTTCGGGGCACGTCTTCAAAGTATGCGGTAACTCTTGCTTTGTCTGCACCGTCACGAATAAGTTCTCTGGATGTACGCTCACCCAAAATTGCATTTATTGAGTCAATGACAATAGACTTACCTGCACCTGTTTCGCCCGTCAGGATATTGAGTCCCGAGTCAAAAAGAATTTCAGAATATTCAATTACAGCGACGTTTTCAATTTTTAAACTTGAAAGCATACTGTCAGAATTCCTTTCACGTCATTATTTATTTTCGAATAAAATCTTTTCAATATAATTTTTCAGTTCACAAGCAGAATTTTCATCTTTGCAAAGAACGAAAATCGTGTCATCACCTGCAATTGTGCCGACAATCTCATCAATGCCAAGACTGTCAACTGCCGCACAAGCCGCCTGAGCCATACCTGAATAACACTTAATTACGGTAATATTTCCTGCAAAGTTTATGCTTGTTGCCGAGTGGGAAAGAATAGAAAAGTATTTCTTTGTAAAATCCTCGTGCTCATTACTTGCAAGAGAATACTTATATTGACCGCCGCTGACGGGAGCCTTGACAAGTTTAAGAGATTTTATATCTCTTGATACCGTAGCCTGAGTTACTTTGTAACCGAGTTCATTGAGTTTAAGCATTAACTCTTCCTGAGTGCCGATATTCTCTCTGCTGATAAGAGAGATAATTGCCTCGTGTCTGTTCTTTTTCATAATTTTCCTCCTCACTGACAACTGTATCTTTCAACTAACTTGTGACTTAGTATTTCAGAAAAACTGTCAGCCTTTATCTTTAATATCTTCACATATTTTTCCGACTTTGTAATTTTTAATTTACAATCGGCACCGAGTTCAATTGCTTTTTCTCCGTCACAACTGAAAATCATAGCACCGTTTTCTTTTTCTTTAATATTCAGTTCAATAACAGACTCTGCATTAAAAATCATTGAACGTGAAAGTATAGAATGTGAGCAAACAGGGGTAAGAATAAGACTTTCGATTGAAGTATCAACAATGGGGCCGCCTGCCGAAAGAGAATATGCCGTTGACCCCGTGGGCGTTGAAACAATAAGTCCGTCAGCAACATAATCGGAAATTTTCCGCTTATCGCAATAAGCTTCTATCTCACAAAGTCTCATTGACTCTTTCCTTGAAACAACCACATCGTTAAGGCATATATACTCATCTGAAAGCGTATCGCCCACGTACTTTCCGACTTGAAGCATCATTCTGTTTTCAATGGTGTACTGACCTGTTATGAGATTTTCAAGAAGGTAAAGTTCTTCTTTTTCAAGTCCTGCAAGAAAACCGAGTCTGCCTGCATTTATGCCAAGAATTGGTTTATCGTACTTGGCGGCTAAGTGTGCGGAATGAATTATAGTGCCGTCACCGCCGATGGCTATAAGTATATCACATTTTTCAATTGCCTTGTCCATAGACAGAAATTCCGTGTTTACCGAAGCGAAACACTCTTTCACATCATCGGTAAGAACAACACCAACACCAAGGTTTTTAAGCACATCCAGAACGGAAAGCGTTACTTCATAAGCATTTTTCCGTGTGGTATTAACTTTTATTGCAACTTTCACAAACCTTCACCTCCGCTGAGTTTTTCATGGGAAGCGATAACAGTTTCTTCAACAGATTTTGTAAGTAATGATAGGGGTTCATCATCGGTTTTTTCGATGAAAATAAGATACTCAATATTGCCCTGCGGCCCTTTTATGGGTGAAAAATCAAGATTTAAAACATTAAAACCTTTTTCAAGAACAAAATCATAAATCATATTTACAACGTCAAAGTGAGTCTGAATTTCTCTTACGACACCTTTTTTACCGATTTTGTCTTTGCCTGCCTCAAACTGCGGCTTTATAAGGCATACGGCTTTACCGCCGTTTTTAAGAAGCTCACGCATAACAGGGATAATAAGTTTAAGTGAAATAAAAGAAACATCAACACTTGCAAAGTCAATTTCATCGGGGATTTCTTCCCTTGTCACATAACGGAAATTCGTTCTTTCCATATTGACAACACGGCTGTCATTGCGAAGTTTCCACGCAAGCTGTCCGTAACCGACATCAATTGAATAAACTTTACTTGCACCGTTAACAAGCATACAGTCGGTAAATCCGCCCGTTGAAGCACCTATATCCATACATATACTGCCTTCAAGTTTAAGACCGAATTCATCAACGGCTTTAGCAAGTTTGAATCCGCCACGGCTTACATAAGGCATTTTCTCACCGCAAACTTCAATGCAGTCTTCCGCTTTAACGGAAACACCTGCCTTCGTTTCTTTTTGTCCGTTAACATAGACTTGTCCCGCCATTATCAAAGCTTTACCTTTTTCTCTGCTTTCGATGAGCCCTCTTTCAAAAAGAGCAACATCAAGTCTTGTTTTTTCTTTCACTTAATTTTCACCACTTATTATTTTTATCATTGAATCTGTATCAAGTCTGTACATTTTCAGTTGTTCTTTTATTTCCGCAGGACAGACATACTCGTCCTCAACGGCAGTAATTTTATATTTACCTTTATATCCGACTTCAAGAAGCATCGATGCAAGTTTCTCGCCGATACCTCCGCTTTTCATTGACTCCTCAAAAAAGTAAATTTCCTTCTTGCTTTTTATAACTTCAAAAGCGTCTTTCGGGAAAGGCTTAATCTGATTGAGAGATACGAGAAGTATATCGTTTCTTACTTCTGCCAAAGAATCAACAGCATCAATTGCATTTGAAGTAAGTCCGCCGTAGGTTACAATGACTTTTTCGGCAGTATCCTTTCCGTAAGTCGAGAACTCAAGACCTTTTTGATTTAAAAGAGCAGTATTACTTTTTTCGCTGCCTCTCGGGTATCTGACGGCAACTGCCGAATCAACGCAATAGAGTGCATCTGTGAGAGAGTCTTCAAGAAGTTTGAAATTACAGGGCGAATAAACCTTGATACCGGGTACGGAGCCGAAAAAGTTGACATCAAAAAGTCCATGATGTGTTTCTCCGTCTTCGCCTACAAAACCTGCTCTGTCAACGGCAAAAACAACTTTTTGTTTCTGCAGGGAAACATCGTGAATAATCTGATCGTAGCACCTTTGCAGGAAGGTTGAGTATATGGCACAAACGGGTTTCATACCCTTTTTGGCAAGTCCCGAAGCAAAAGTTACAGCATGTTCTTCGGCAATTCCCACGTCAAAAAATCTGTCGGGGTATTTATCCGCAAAACCTGCAAGACCCGTACCGATACTCATAGCCGCAGTAATTGCACAGACTGAACTGTCTTTTTCGGCAAGTGAGCAAAGTATCTCCCCTACCTTATCAGAATAGGTTATTCTGCACGGTTTCGCTTCACCTGAATAAATATCAAACTTGGATATGCCGTGAAAAATACTCGGCTCTTTTTCAGCAAATTCGTATCCCTTGCCTTTGACTGTAATCGCATGTATAACAACGGGGCCGTCAATCATCCTGGCACTTTCAAGAGCCGTGCAGAGAAGTTCGGTATTGTGACCGTCAATGGGGCCCATATAGTGATAACCCAGATCTTCGAAAAATGTGCTTTGAAGATAGAGTTTATTTTTTATATTAGTCTTAAAATAACGGATAGTATCAATTATACCTTTTCCGCCTTTAAGTTTACCGAGAAATTTTTCGGTTCCCGATTTAAAAGAAGAATATTTCGGATTTGAACGGATAACGGCAAGATATTTTGCGAAAGAGCCGACATTTTCCGATATAGACATATTGTTATCATTGAGAATAACTATATGCTTTGCGTCGCTCCTTCCGCCGTTGTTAAGTGCTTCGTAAACCATACCGCCCGTAAAAGAACCATCGCCTATAACAGAAACCACATAACCATCGTCACCTTTTAACTGATTTGCCTTGGCAAGACCAAGACCTGCAGAAACGGAAGTGCCGCTGTGACCGCTGTAAAAAACGTCGTGCTCACTTTCGTCAGGTCTGCAAAAACCTGAAATACCGTCTTTCGTGCGTAGTGTGGAAAATCTGTCAAATCTGCCCGTAAGAAGTTTATGTGTGTAACACTGATGCCCCACATCAAAAAGAATCTTATCTTTCGGTGAAGAAAACACCTTGTGTAAGGCAATTGTAAGTTCAACACTTCCAAGGTTTGAAGCCAGATGTCCGCCGTTATGAGAAACAGTTTCAATAAGTTTATATCTGATTTCATTTGCAAGAATTTTAAGTTTTTCAAAGTCGAGGCTTTTTAAATCCTCGGGAGAATTTATTTTTGAAAGAAATTTATATTCCATGCTACCTTCTCTTTCAATTGGTTCGCTTAATAAGATAAAGAGCAAACTTTTCAAGGAAGTCACTCTCGTTTTCAAAAATTTTAATTGCTCTTACGGCATCATAAGTAAGTTTTTCAGCATACTCTCTTGCTTTATCTGTGCCGAGTAAGGTTACATAAGTCGATTTACCGCTCACCTTATCACTGCCGATAGGTTTGCCGAGTTCTTTTTCATTGCCGATAACGTCAAGAATATCATCGGTAATCTGAAAGGCAAGTCCGATATTTTTCGCATAATCAACCAATGCACTTTCTTTTTTTGCATCAGCCCCTGCAACAAGAGCGCCAAAATGAGCACAGCATCTGATAAGAGCACCTGTTTTAAGGCTATCCATAGTTTTAAGACTATCAAGACAAATACTTTTGTTTTCACTCAATAAATCAATAACCTGACCGCCAATCATACCGCCGCAGCCGGCAAGACCTGAAAGATAAGAAACTGCCTTTACTGCCTTATGAGGATTATTTTTACCAAATTCACTCTCACTTATAACACCAAAAGCTTTTGTCAGAAGAGCGTCACCTGCAAGAAGAGCAAAACTTTCTCCAAACGCCTTATGACAAGAAGGTTTTCCCCTTCTTAAATCATCATCATCCATACAAGGTAAGTCATCATGAATAAGAGAGTAGGTGTGCACCATTTCTATTGCACAGGCAAAATCAATTGCATCGTGTACATCTCCGCCGCAAATACGGCAAAACTCAAGAACAAGAGCAGGTCTTATCCTTTTTCCGCCGTTTTCAAGGCAATATTTCATGGCTCTGTGAACAACGTCTTCACCAAATTCACAAGGCGGCACAAGTTCACTGAGTCTGCTGTTTATAAGGCAGATATACTCGCCAAGTCTTTCATTCATCAATGTCACCTTCGACAGAAATTTCGGAAAGTTCAGTTATTTTCTGTTTAGCACCCGAGAGGGTTTTATTGCAGAAAGAGATTATCTTAACTCCTTCTTCATAAAGTTTGATTGACATTTCAAGGTCATATTCACCGCTTTCAAGGCTTTCGGCAATCTCTTTCAATCTTATCATAGCGGTGTCAAGTGTATACATTTCCATAGTTTTATTAAACCTTTCAGTTATATTATTTCTCTGCCGTGTTTTCAACCGTGCATTCGGCTTGTCCGTCAGCAAAAACAACCGTAATTTTATCGTCTGCTTTAATTTTCGAAACGGAATCTACCGTAAAGCCGTTTTCGTCCTTAACATAGGAATAACCCCTTGCTAAAACTTTGAGAGGACTCGTTGCTTCAAGACGAGCGGAATAATGTGTAAGTGCGTTAACATAAAAATCGAACTTTACCGCAAGGTTGCTTTTGATTTTTTCCTCGCAGGCATCAAGGCACTGACTGTATAAAAGTAACGTTTTCATGGGACTGAAACTGCTGATTTTATTTTCAAGGCTCATAAGTTCCATCTTGTATCCGTTAATGAGTTTCATTACGGAGTCTGTCATTGAATCCAGAGTTTTGTCTGCCGCATAAAGAATTTCACGGTAATCGGGTGCCACGATTTCGGCGGCAGCAGACGGTGTCGGTGCTCTCACATCGCTGACGAAGTCGGCAATAGTGAAGTCGGTTTCATGGCCAACTGCAGAAATTATTGGTATTTCGGAATTAAAAACAGCGTCGGCTACAACTTCCTCGTTAAACGCCCATAAATCCTCAACCGAGCCTCCGCCTCTGCCGACAATGAGTACATCGGCTCCGTGAAGTCGGTTGAATTTTTCAATTGCGGCGGCAATCTGACCTGCGGCACTGTCACCCTGTACCTGAACGCCTTCAAAAACAATCTCACCTGCAGGATACCGTCTTGAAAGTACGGTGAGTATATCCTGAAGTGCGGCTCCCGTCGGTGAAGTTATAACGCCGATTTTTTGGGGATATTCGGGTAACTGTTTCTTGTTTTCTTCATCAAACATACCCATTTTGCCGAGTTTTTCTTTCAGTTGCTCAAAGGCAATAGTAAGTTCACCCACACCTTCGGGTATCATATCGTCACAGTAAATCTGATAGATACCGTCACGGTCGTAAACGGAAACACTGCCGTGAATCAGAACTTTCATTCCGTTTTCAGGCTCAAAGCGTATTCTTTGTGCAGCGGTTCTGAACATCACCGCTTTGACAGAAGATTTTTCATCTTTAAGAGTGAAGTAGAAATGTCCCGTGCGGTAGTGGTTAGTAAAATTAGATATTTCGCCGCTAATATATATATTCTTTAAATTAAAGTCATCGTCAATTATTGATTTGAGATATGTATTTATTTGAGTAACAGATAAAATTGACGTCATTTACTTTTTATTCTCCTTAAGGTAAGTCAGAATTGCTACACCCGCCGCATTGTCACTTGAAAATTCAGGTGCAGCAAAATATCCGCCGAATTTTTCTTTAAATCTTTCACGGATAATACTGTTAGACATTACGCCTCCCGAATAAACAAGAGGCATTCTGCCGTACTTTTCTGCAATGCCCTCGGTCATTTTTTCCAGAGAAGCACTGATATATTCGATGCAGTATCTTGCTATATCTTCCTCGGGGCAGTTTTCGGAAAACATCTTTTTGCATTTGTTTTCTATACCCGAAAGGCTTATATCAAGCCCTTTGCAAGAAGGTTTGATTTTGAATTTCTTGTCACTTTTCAGTGAAAGTTTGTCGAGTTCGGCGCCGCAAGGGAATCCCATACCGAGCATTACACCGACCCTGTCGATTGCCTGACCTGCCTTAAGATCAAGAGATGAGGCGATCAGACTGCACTTAATCACTTCCGCTTCGTCGGGCTCAACAAGAAGAGCCTCTGTTGTACCTCCTGAAAGATGAAAAGCAATAAAAGGCTCTTTTATTAAATCAAGTTTGCCGCAGGAATACAGAGCGGCAATAATATGACCGTTCTGGTGGGAAGTTGTGTGAAAGTTAACATTACAAACAGAAGAAAGTGTTTTTGCGGCGTTGACACCCACAAGAAAACAAGGCATATATGAGCCTTCCGCCATTCTCGGAGAAGCCGAAGCACCGACGGCAGAAACTGATGTTTTCTCACCTTCAAACAGACTTTCGCAGACTTTATTAAGTTGAACGGTATGATGAAAAACCGCATCACTCTGTCTTAATCCTTTTTCCCCTTGCTTTACGGGAAGAAGCATTTTTCTGTGAACAATTTTGTTTTCTTCGGGAAAATATAAGGCGGCAGAAGTGGTGTAGTTGCTGGTATCAAAACCTAAATATGCCATCATTTTTTGATTTTCTTTGCGAGGGTGCCAAGAACGCCGTTAATGTACGAGGCATCTTCGGGTGCGGCAAATTTTTTTGCTATTTCAACGGCTTCGTTGATAGCAACACCTACGGGTACATCTTCGGAAAACATAAGTTCGCATACGGCAATTCTCAGAATAGACCTTGTAACTTTTGAAATTCTTTCAGAAGACCAACCTATAAGGCTCTCTGCAATCGCTTTGTCGATTACTTCAATGTTATCATAAACTTTTTTGGCAAGTTTCTCCGCAAACTTATTTGTAGGGAACAGTTCGAGTTCAACGGCACTTTCAATTATCTCCACAACGGAAAGTTCGGGTTGAAAACTTTTCTCGAAAACAATTACAAATGCCAATTCTCTTGCTTCGTGTCTTGTCATATTAAAAATCCTCCTCTGCACTCCGGGCACAGATTTAATTTTGTACAAACAATTATTTGCAGCATCTGATATTACTACATTTCATATTATTATACCACAATTTTTAAATCCTACAACTACTTTAACTCAATTATTGTTAAATTTTCTGCAGAAATATTCGTATTTTTTTGTATAATTTCTGTAATTTGCAGGGCAACGGAGTCAGATAGTGTATTTTTTTCCAAAATAACCTCACAGTTTTCTCCGTTTATAACAACAAGACAATCGCTTCCCGTCTTTGCACTTATAATATTTTCGGTGTCACTTTGAAGTTTCATATCCGACTGATAATCGGAAATAAGCACCGTCACGGTGTTGGCAACTTCAGAGGTTATGTCATCTTCATCAAGAAATTTTTCTATGTTTTCAATAACTTCATCGTAAGCGTTTTGCCTTTTCAGTTTGGCTGAAGCAAAATAATCTTCAGCAGAAGTGTCGCTTTCTTCATCGGTACTTTCTTCCACGGTCTGAGCAACCGTTGTGCCGCCGACAAAAAGAGTGTCGCCGAGTGAGCCTGTAACCGCTTCTTCCGAAACGTTATTCTCACTTTGCAGGTTTGCCTGGTTAGCATCGGAAAAATACCAATTTACCGATAATGCGGCAACAAGAGCAATAACAAGTGTCGCAGAAAGTATTTGTCTTTTCTTTAATAACATAATAATCGCCTTACCTTTCCATTGAAGCAATACTAATACTTTTGCTGTTTATATCAAATAAAGCCATAAGCATTGATGTGATTTCGTTTTTTATCGTCGGCTCATCTCCTCCTTGACAGACCACGGCAACACCCTGAACTTTCGGATAAATCTCTTTCAGAATCAGACCGTTTTCCGCAGAGCCGTAATCAAGAATTATATACTCATTTTCCGATTTTTCACTTTCCGAATCCTTTGAAAAAGTTTCATCTTTACCGTAAACCGTTTCAGCAGAACTTTCATATGTAATCATAACGCTCACCTTTCCGACTCCGTCAATCTGCGACAGAAGACTTTCGAGTTCGCTTTTGTGCCTTTGTGTAAATGAATATATATTGGTTTCGGCACTTGATGCAGTCTGCTCCGTATCCTTCGTTTCGGTGCCCGAAAAAGCAATTAAAATGATGCCCAGAAGCCCCGAAAGAATAATTACCAGAGTCCTCTTGTCCTTTGAAAGATTTGTTATGAGTTCCTTTGCCCTCTCTTTCACTTTATTATTCATTTCTTTCTTCCTCCGCAAAATAAACTGTTGTGTCAGAGCCCAAAACCGACTTTATATTATTTTCAAGTTTTGTCCGCATTTCATCTGTAACTTCCGCCTTAACGGTAACGGTATAACTCACTTTTTCATCAGAAATATACCGACACTCTGTTTCGCACTCCCCTGCTATATTTAACTCCGCCATTATATCTGCTATCTTACTGTCTGCCGCAATTTCCGCCGCCTCAAGCACGGCAAAATATTCATAAGACTCATAAACCGCACTTTCCCGCCTTTCATCTGTAATTGAATAAATACTTTCAATGTCCGAAGTGCCTTGAATCATCGGTATAAGCATTGAATAAATAAGCACGATGGCCGTAAGAGTTTTAAAGGAATTTTTCACTTTGCTGCCCGGTAAAATCAGATTAAGCACTGAAGAAAAGACAGAAATCACGGCTACACTTTTGCACCACAAACTTATTTTATCCATTCTTATCCCCCTTTCAGAGAAAGCATTACGCCCGTTGAAATAATGAGAACAAACATTTCAAACACAGTTACAAGAAGTAATATTTTAACTGCGCAGGCGAAAACTTTGAACAACGAGGTAAGAGATGCAAAATCCGTCAGTTCGCAAATAAAGGACAGTAAGTTTAAAACAAGATACAGCAGCAGATTTTCTGCGAGAATGGGAGCGTTTATAACTGCAACAGCAATTATCCCCACAACAGCAACAGAGCCTCTTATAATATTTATACTTCCCACAAGAGAGGAATATGCCTGACTTATGGAAGCGCCGACAACAGGAATAAGACTGCTTAAAAGAAACTTTGCTCCCCTTGAAGAAACAGTGTCAACAGAGTAAGAGAGTATACCTTTTATCGTTAAAACCGAAGAAAAAAGCGAACTGCTTATACCAAGGATAAAATTAACAATACGGTTCACAAAAGCAATCAGCCGTCCCGTATTCATATCTTTATTTACCGAAAAACCGATTCCGACACAAAGAAAACAACCGATAGCATCTACGAGAACGTAGTTGATAATATAAGAAATGATTTCACCGATTGTTAAAACTACGGAACTGTATGTAAGTGCGCTTGAAGCATGACCGCTCAGAGCGATTACCGCTGCAAAAATCGGCACAAAGGCAATCATAAACGTATTGCACATTTTCAGAACGCTGATAGAAGAACTGAGAAGACTGTTTATATTTTCAACTGTGATAATTACAATCACGGCACCGCCGATGAAATCAAGGAAACTTAAATTTGCATCATCTTTTAATATAATTTTAATTGCCGACAGAAACAGAATTACCGTCAGAAGTTTTGTGAATAAACTTATATTTCCTGTCAGTTTATTGCTAAAGCAAGATTTGAAATATTCAAAAACGTTTTCAAAGGAAATATTATATATGCTTTCAAAATCAAGATCTTCAATGCCTATCTTTTCGAGTTCATCGGCAATATCTCCGTCAATAGCAGAAAAAAGTTCACCGTTTATTTCATCTTGTATATCAATTTCCGTTGCAGTTGCAGTTAAAGAAAAAACAAGCAAAAGAGCAATGCTCACCGACAATAACATAACTGACTTTTTCATTCTATAAACGCAACCGCCGTATTGATTATGCCTTTAATAAACGGGTAAGAAATAATCAGAAGTACGGCTTTACCCGATAAATCAATTATTCCGCTGAAAAGTATGTTGCCGTTTTCCGTGCAGATATCCGAAGAAAATTTGCATACGATACACACCGCTGCTCCTTTAACGAGAGTGATAAAAATTTCTTCACTTGTCGATGAGAAAGAAAAAGCAGAAATAATGTCCTGAATTTTTTCCGATAATTCATTGAAGATGTATGTTGCCGTCAGAATAAGGAAAAGAAGTTCGGCAGGCATTACAAATTCCGCCGCATACTTTTTTAAAAGCAAAGTCACAAAGCAAAGCACTATGGCAATAAGCACGATTTTAATAAGCATCAGAAATCAATTATCTCTCTTATATCTTCAAACAAATCCCGAAGTTGCGGTATTATCATAAGAAACACGGCGATAATTCCCGCAAGGGTTGTCAGAAAGGCATATTCACCTTTATCGGATTTTGTCAGAAGTTGATTCAGAATTGCCACAATGATGCCGATACTTGCGATTTTAAATATCAAATCTATATCCATACCTTACTTTAAGCGAAAAGATATTCGCTTCCTTTCATTTTTTTCATAAAGACAGAATGAAAATTATACTGCCGATAAAAAAGCAGAACACAGGTGCCGCTGCGCCGTACTTTTTTGATGAAGTTTTTGCCTGTGACAGATATTGCTCAAAATATGTAATGTAAAGGGAAATAATTGTTACCTGACCGCTGATGTCGGAAATGCCGAGAAATGAGCCAAGACTTAAAAGTTTATCTTTTTCTTCTTTTTTGAATAAACTTCTGCCCGATAAGACGCTTTGCCATGCATAAGGAAAATCTTTCCCGTCTTTCAAAAGCTTTACACATTCGGGCAGGAAATGAAGTTTATTCAGTTCTTTTTCCAGAGAAAGTTTAGTTATTATTGCAGGAACGGGGAGTTTTGTGTATTCTATTTCTGTTTTTAGGCTGCCGAGAAAAAGCAGAGTGCGAAAAAGCATTTTTGCTCTTTTGTTAAGCAGTGATGATATCAGTGTCCCTGTAAGCGTAAAACTTATCCAAAGAAGCAGTGCGCCCGAAAATCTCAAAGTAAATCTCCTTTGCAGTAAAAATCTGCGTTCGTTCAGCAGAAAAGTCTTTGCTCAAAAGTACGACATAATCAAAACCTTTTGTTTCCAGCATTTTGTGAAGTTGCGGTCTAGTCAGTAAATCTGCTTTCGTTAATGCATGAAGGGTGGTTATAAAATTCACTCCGCTTCCGATGCCGAGTCTTACCCCGTCAATTTCTTCATCGCACCCGATTTCGTCAAGAGCAATAAGGTCGGGCGACATGGTTTTCAGTGCGTTCATTATTGCGGTTTCTTTTGGGTAGGCATCGTAAACATCAGTATTTATTCCGACGTCATTCTGTGCTATGCCGCCGTTCATTGAGGCAATTTCACGGCGCTCATCAATAAGAGAAACTTTATAAAGCCTGTCTGAAAGTTGCCTTACAACATCACGCAGAACAGTTGTTTTGCCCGAAGACGGCGGTCCTGCGATAATGATGCTTTTAAGTCCGTCAGAGAATATTTCATTCATAATGTAGTCCCCTGCACCCGTAACTTCCCTTGCAATTCTTATATTTATTGCAGAAATGTTATTTACGCAGGTGACGTTGTTCCCTTTGTCATAGGACGCCGTACCCGTGATACCTGCTCTGTGACCGCCTTGATAAGTGATATACCCTTTAACTATACTTTCAATGTGACTGTAAACCGAGTAACAACAAAGTCTGTTAAAGGTATCGCTGATTTCTTCGGGGTCACAAATCAGCGCCTGACTTTTATCCGTCGTAACTCCTTCATACTGCGAAAGAAACACGCAGCCGTTTCTGCCGTAAAGCACAATCGGCTTGGAACTTCTCATTCGGATTTCGTATGTATCGTTTTTGATAACGGGACTTAAATTATTCAGCCTTTTTTTAAGCGAAGAAGCCAGAATTTTAATCGCACCGTCGAATCTTTCTTCATCAAAATTCATCTTAACACCTCCTGTTTTGTTTTAAGATTATGACAGCGTGTCCGGATATATTACAAAATCGTGAAAATTTATAAAACAACTTGAAGTAGAGTTAAATATGATGTATTATAATAAAGTGTAATTTATGCTTATAAGGAGTATGTTATGATAAAAAGTAAACGTAACTTTCTGCAGGAATATCAGTACATTATTTTTGCTTTTCTTGTAACAAGTGTCACCATGCTTGCAGTTTATCTCTGCAACGGTATGGTACCTTTCGGCGACAAAACAATTCTGAGAATGGATCTTTATCACCAGTACGGACCTTTGTTTGCCGAACTTTACGATAAAGTCAAGGAAGGCGGCAGTTTCTTTTACTCCTGGACTTCGGGTCTCGGCAGTTGTTTTCTCGGTAACTATTTCAACTATCTTTCAAGCCCCATCGGTGCCATTGTAATGTTCTTCGGTCACAAAAACATTCCCGAAGCAATTGCGGCAATGATTCTCATTAAAGCATCTCTTTCCTCCTGCACTTTCACCTACTATGTAAAGCGTTCAATGAAAAATCAGTCTATCGCAACAGTAGCGTTCAGCGTTCTTTATGCTTTTTGCGGTTATATGCTGGCTTACTATTGGAATGTAATGTGGCTAGATGCTATGGTGCTTCTTCCGATAGTCCTTCTCGGTATCGAAAGAATTATCGACAACGGTAAACCTGCAACTTATATAACAGGACTTGCACTTTCGATGTTTTCAAACTACTATATGTCCTATATGCTTTGCATCTTTGCAGTAATTTACTTTTTCTACTATTACGCAAACAAAAAAGTTTCGGGCGATGCTTTAAGCAAAGAATATGCTAAAAATCACAAAGGTTTATTAAGCAAACTTCGCAACAGCAGATTTTTCAGAAGCGGTGTGATTTTTGCTTTATCATCTCTTGCCGCCGCAGGTATTATGGCATTTGCACTTCTTCCCGTTGCAAATGTTCTGACAACAAGTTCTGCAACTTCGGGCACCTTCCCCACTGATGCAAAGAGTTATTTTACTATCTTTGATTTCTTTGCAAATCACCTTGCAAATCTGACTACGACAATAAGGAGCAGCGGCGACGATGTTCTGCCGAATGTTTACTGCGGAATTATCCCCCTCATTCTTGCTCCTCTTTATTTCTTCACAAAATCAATATCAAAAAAAGAAAAACTGACAACGCTTCTTTTGCTTACGGCATTATACGTATCTTTCAATTTCAATATCCTTAACTATATCTGGCACGGTATGCACTACCCCAACGACCTGCCTTACCGTCAGTCTTTTATATATTCCTTTATACTTCTCATAATGGCTTATAAAGTTTTCCTGCGTCTTGGCGAGTTCACTACAAGACAAATCGCAGGAGTCGGTGCGGGACTTCTTATATTTGTCGTTATGGTTCAGGAATTAACGTCAAAAAATGCAGGTACGGGTACAATAATTTTCTCTCTTGCCCTGACAGTTTTATATGTTGTTATTCTTGCGATATTCAAAGACAAGCGTTATGAAAAAGCATCAGTTGTGCTTCTTCTTTTAGTATGTATCTGCAGTGAAGTTGTAATGTGTGATACAAGCACTCTGAACATCTCTGTTACAAAAGAACCCTATGTTTCGGATTATGACGATTTCAGAAGTCTGAAAAAGAACCTTGACACCATTGAGCAGGACGAGTTTTACAGAATGGAACTCACCAACCTGCGTACAAGAATGGACCCGAGTTGGTATAACTACAACGGTGTTTCCGTATTCTCATCAATGGCTGACCAGAATCTTTCGGGTCTTCAAAGCAAAATGGGTATGATGAGTAACGCAATTAACAGTTACACCTATAATCCCCAGACACCGATTTACAATATGATGTTCTCACTGAAGTATATAGTGAATAACGATACTTTCAATGTTCTTGACTCACCGTACTACACGCCTTCTGTTTCAAGTCAGAATTTCAGCGCTTACAGAAACAACTATTATCTGCCAATTGCTTACTGTGTAAACAGCGAAACAGAATTCTGGGCAAGTGAAACCTATATCAATGAATGGAACAGAGATTATGACTCCGACCCATTCCAACTTCAAGCAGACTACTTCAATTATGCTACGGGAACCGAAAATCCCTTTGAAGAAATTACGGTAAACTACGCAACCTACAATAACGTTTCGCCCTTTTCAAACCTCAACACAAACACTTTCATTTTTTCAAAGACAACAGCCGATACTGCGGCAAGCACAGTTTTCTACATTACAACGGAGAAAAAAGGTAATGTCTATATCTACTTTGATGTTACAGGTTCAAACGGTGAAAACGTAACGGTCAGTTCGTCACGAGGAACAACAACTCAGTCAACTTCACAGAACTGTCTTCTTGACCTTGGCGAATATGATGCTGACGAAACAATCATTGTGACAATACCCTTTGAGAGCAACAGCGGAACATTAAAATTCTACGCTTATACCCTTAACGATGAACTCTTGAATGAAGGTTATGAGAAACTTAAAGATAATCAAATAATAGTCGAAACTTTTGAAGACACCTACATCTCAGGTAAGTTTACAGCAAAAAAAGATTGCCTTCTTTACACTTCTATACCCTATAACAAAGGCTGGTCAGTTAAAATTGACGGCGAAGAAGTTGACGAAGACGATATTGTCGCTTTAGGAAATTCACTTCTTTGTGTCAGAGTTCTTCAAGGCAACCACACCGTTGAGTTCACTTATAAAGTGCCCGGACTTATTGAAGGTATAGCAATATCTGTTGTCACCGCATTGATTTTGATTTTAATTCTTCTTATAAACCGCAGAAAGAGAAAGACGGGTAAAGTCGGTAAACTTCCGTTATTCGAAGAAATGGACAATGATTTCTCCGAAGATATAATTATGGAAGTTGCAAGCGAACCTGCCCCATCTGTTGAAGCGGACAATTCAAATGAAATAATAAAAGAATATCCCCTTCGTGAAGTAATTCTTCCGCCGAAAAAAGAAGTAACGAGGCAAGTTATTGCACCGCCGCCGCAGATTTTTGTAGCAGATATAAATTCAACAGAAAACGAAAACGATGAATAAAAAGTTACCCACCGCTTTTAAAGACGGTGGGTAACTTTTTTGTCAGGTAAAGTTATTTCATATTTCTTTCGTAAGACTCGATCATTTTCTTAACCATCTGACCGCCGACTGAACCGGCTTCACGAGATGTGAGGTCGCCGTTGTAACCTTGCTTAAGGTTTACACCAACTTCAGAAGCTGCTTCCATCTTGAACTTGTCAAGTGCTTCTCTTGCCTCGGGAACCATGCCCTTAGAAGAACCGCTTTTTGCCATTGTGAACACTCTCCTTTTTGTTTAATCTGCGTTTGCAAATATATTTTGTGTTACAAATCTAAATATATAAGTGTCACTATTTGCCAAAATTGTCAGTCTGATTTTTCTTGAATGAATATTTTTATAATATTTTATACAATACTATACATAATTTTTTTAAAATACTTGCATAAATTTTCATATTAAGGTATAATGACCTAAATATTTTCGCAAAGGAGAGTGCAGACACTATGGAACAAAGACTTATTGATATGCATATCCATTCCGACAGTTCACCTGACGGTGTACACTCACCTATGTTCATCTGTGAGCAAGCAGTAGATAAAGGTCTTCGTGCAATTGCTTTTACAGACCACTGTGAAATTGATAAGTTTTTCACAGAAAAATATGACCGAATGGTATTTAACTCATACTTTGAATGTTCAAAAGCAAGACACGCCTTTGAAGGTCAGATTCTCGTTCTTATCGGCACAGAAATGGCTCAACCTCTGTCTAACGTAAAACTTGCCGAAAATGTACTTAAAAAGTATAATTACGATTACGTAATTGCAAGCATCCATACGCCGAAAGATTTTGGTTGCGATATTAAAGAAATTGAATATGACAAAATTGATGTATATAAATTTATGGAAAGATATTTTGAAGAACTTGCAGAACTTTCAGAATGGAGCGGTTGTGACGCACTTGCACATCTGACCTGTCCGATGCGAAGAATTGAAGGGCTATATAAAATTGATTTTGACTATTTAAAAATAAGCAGTGCCACAGATAAACTTCTTACTTCCATGATAAAAAACGGAAAGGCTTTGGAAATTAACACTTCGGGGTTAAGGCAACCGATAGGCAAAACAATGCCCGACGTTAATATTATCAGGCGGTACAAAGAACTCGGCGGAAAACTGATTACTGTCGGTTCAGACGCTCACAGTGCTTATGATTGCGGTGCAGGTGTAAAAGAGGCAATTGCCATTGCAAAAGAATGCGGTTTTGAGAAATTGACCTTTTTCGTTAAACGTGAACCGATGGAAATAGATATCAGATAAAATAATACCAAGGAGCAATTTTATGGATAACAAGGATTTTAAAAATTCAGGCATAAAAATTGAAAAGAAAACAATAATCGGCATAACTGTTCTGCTGCTTTCAATTATGATTTTTGCGGGCGTGCTTACCCAGACCGTACCGACAGGCGCTTATCAGACCGATGCAAACGGCTCGATTATAAACGGTACATATCAGGAAATCCCCCGTGAAGAAGTCGGTTACAGTTTCTGGCGTGTCTTTATTTCTCCCATTGAAACCTTTATATATTCAACAAGTGATGCCGTAACGGGCGTTGCGATAATTCTGATTATCATTCTCATCGGCGGTACTTTTCTCATTCTCGATAAAAGCGGTGTTCTTAAATACATGATGACAGTCATTGTACAAAAGTTCTCCGATAAAAAATACAAACTTTTGTGCCTGATTGTTTTCTTTTGTATGCTTTTAAGTTCTTTTTCAGGTGTACTTGAAGAATCCATTACGTTAATACCCCTTGCTGTTGCAATTTCACTTTCTTTGGGTTGGGACTCTTTTGTCGGTCTCGGCTTCAGTTTTTTGTCAATTGCATTCGGTTATTCAGCGGCAACGTTTAATCCTTTTAATGTTGGCATTGTGCAGTCAATGGCAGGACTTCCCATGTTCTCCGGTGTCATTTTCAGATGTTTTGTTTTTGCAGTTCTGTATGCTGTTCTCGCTTCATTCCTTGTGCTTTACGCAAAGAAAATCGAGAAAAACCCCACAAAATCTCTTTGCTATGAAAGTGACCTTGAACTTCGCAAACGTTTTCTTAATGAAGAAGAAACACAAAAAGCCCTTGAAAATCCCAACATCAGTAAGGCGGCAGGTGCATTTATAAAGGCTCTTTTATGTGTTCTTGTTATTACGGTAATCTGTCTTGTGTGTAACACTTTCATTGAAGATTCAACGCTCTCTGATATTATCGGTTATCTGCCTCTTGTTTCGATGGCAATATGCTTCACCGCAGGCGGACTTCGTGCAGGTTATATTTCAGGCATAAGCGGTAAAAATCTTGTAAGAGGATTTTTAGCAGGAGCAAAAACCATTCTCCCCTGCGCTCCCGTAATTATATTTATTATCAGCGTTACATACATTCTTAAACAAGGAATGATAATTGATACCCTGCTTTATCAGGTATATAACCTTATTGAAAATGTTAATCCTAATATTTCTATCCTTATTATTTTCCTTGTTATCTGCGTATTCGAGTTCTTTATCGGCAGCGGCTCTGCTAAAGCCTTTCTTCTTATGCCCATTCTCCTCCCTCTTGTAAATATGATAGGTATCGGAGAACAGAATTTAATTGTTGCTTTTTGCTTGAGTGACGGACTCTGCAATGTTATGTTCCCGACAAACGGACTTCTCATTATCGGTCTGGGAATGATCAATATATCTTATTTAAAGTATATCAAAATCACCTGGAAACTTTTCGCAGTTTCTTTTATAGTAACAGTTGCTATACTGCTTTTAGGCAACGCTATCGGCTACTGATAAGTATAAAAAAATACGGCTCCCGAGTTTAAGGAGCCGTATTTTTATATCTTATTTCATCAGATAAACTCTTGTTTCAAAAGGTTTTGTTATAAAGGCATTGTGAATAATGGGATTCTTCTCGTAATTGAAAAGTACAAGTTCAGCCTTTTCCATATCGAAATCTTTCGGTGCTCTGAAAGGAAGTTCCGCCTCAGTAAAGGAGCAGACAACAAGCATTTTCTGACCTTCGTATTTTCTGATATAAGCAAAGATGTTTTTATCCGTTTTGAGAAGTTCAAAATCACCGTACTTGACAATATCATTTTCTTTGCGGAATCTGAGAAGTTTCTTATAGTAATTGAGAATCGAATCGGGATTGTTCTGCTCTGCTTCAACGTTGATTTCGGTATAATTGGAATTAACCTCAAACCAAGGCTCATCGGCAGTTGTGAAACCTGCGTTCTTATCAGCGCTCCACTGCATCGGCGTTCTTGCATTGTCACGGGAAGCATACATACACAGTTTCATTGTCAGTTTGTCGCTTAAACCGAGTTTTCTGCAAAGATTATAGGTGTTGATTGATGAAACGTCTTTGTATCGGTCAATCGTCGGTATTTTCGGGTTTGTCATACCGATTTCCTGACCCTGATAAATAAAGGGTGTACCGCTTTGACAAATATACATTGTAGCAAGCATTTTGCCGCTTTGGGTTCTGTATTTTTCACTGCCGTAACGTGAAATAATTCTGGGTTGATCGTGATTTTCAATATAGTTTGAGTTCCAGGCAATGCCGTGAAGTTCCTTTTGCCAACGCTCATAAACCTTTTTGAGTTTATTGGGGTTAAAAGGTGTTACAAGCCAGTTTGTAATTATATTGTCACAACTCATATGCTCAAAGTGGAACATTGAGTTGAGCAGTTGACCGTCACCTTCTTTGATAAACTGTAAGGCTTTTTTTGTGGTCATCATGGGTGCTTCGCCAACAGTATAGCAATCGTAATCGTCGTAAACTTCCTTAAATTCCGTGAGATACTTTTTAAGATTGGGACCGTTCATATAGTGCTCAATACCCGTTGCAGTGGGAAGCGGAAAGCCGTTGGGAAGTCCCGGCTTTTTGGAAATGAAAGTGATAACGTCTTCTCTGAAACCGTCAACGCCCATATCGAGCCAGAAACGGATAATATCTTTAACCTCTTTACGCACTTTAGGATTATCCATATTCAAGTCAGGCTGACCTTTGGCGAAAACATGAAGATAATACTTGTCAATTTCCTTACAGTATTCCCACGCTTTACCCTGGAAAGTTGAAAGCCAGTTATTAGGCTCTTTGCCCGGCTTTCTGCCTTTTCTCCAGATATAGTAATCATGATAGGGATTATCCTCACCTTTCATACTTTCCTTGAACCATTCGTGTTCACTTGATGTATGATTTACAACAAGGTCCATAATGACCTTTAAACCTCTTTTGTGTGCTTCGTCAAGCAAAACCTTAAACTCATCAAGAGTGCCGTAATCAGAGGAAATATCACGGTAATTTGCAATGTCATAACCGTAGTCTGCATTGGGTGACGGATATAAAGGTGAAAACCATATAGCATCAACACCGAGTTCTTTAATATAATCAAGTTTTGAGATAATACCCTTAAGGTCACCGATACCGTCACCGTTGCCGTCGCAGAAACTGCGGGGCCAAATCTGGTACACGGACATTTCTTTATACCATTTTTTCTCCATAAATTACATCTCCTTTAGAAAATAAGGCCGCAAAGGAAAAACCTAAGCAGCCTTTTTTTAATTATTCAGCCTGAGCCTTTGAAGCTTTTCTTGCTTCGATTTCCGCAACAAGTTCTCTCTGACGTTTTTCCGTAAGAGTATAGAAGAACATGGGAACTGCACAAGCAAACATACTGATTACACCTGAAAGAACAAGCACGTTCCAGAGTGTGTCAGGACTTGCAACCTGTCCTGTTGCAGCGTCGATACCTGCAATGTTCATTGACATAACGCCGATAAATGCACCGACAGCCATACCGATTTTGTTGATAAGGGTCTGCATTGCAAAGCAGATACCTTCACCACGTTCACCCGTTTTCCATTCAAGATAGTCAACGGTATCACCAATCATAGCATAGGTCATAATGTTGTTAACACCCTGAGGAATACCGAGAAGAACAAGACCGATTGCACTGACCATAAGTTTCCAGGGAGCATCGTAACCGACAAAGTACATAACAGCCATTACAACGCCGCCGAAGAGATGAACGATAACATAAGTCCATTTCTTTGTAAACTTTTTAGTAAGCCAGGGTACAAGTACGGAAGCAACAAGACCGCCGGGAATAACAAGCATAGTGATAATACCGTATAAACCTTCGTTCTTAAGTACGTATTTTGCGAAATAAAGACCGCCGGTATAGGAGTAAACCATTCTTGCGCCGCCAAGTACGCCGGAAAGAACGATGAGAAGGAGTTCTTTGTTCTTGAAGAGAAGTTTTAAGTTGTGACCGAAAGAGGGCACATTCTCATCTGTAGCAGTAAAACGTTCTTTTGTGTTCTTGAAGCCGTAGAAGAACATAGGCATTGCTAAAACAACAAACACAACAGCACAAATGAAATATGTCCACTTTAATGTGTCAGCGTTAGCCTGAACAAATTCATTCATAACAGTACCGATGAAAGTGTTTGCTGCCTCTTCAACCGTCTTGCCCTGATTAGCAACAAGGGCGGCAATCTGATCGGCTTTATCCGTAAGGATTAAATCCATATCTGCCGCAGTATACTTGTATTTAGCGGTGAGAGCATTTGTGAGAATGGGAACACCAACTGTAACGATACCTGCGCCGAGAGTACAAACAAGACGGGCAACTGTAAGGATATTACCTCTTACGGTAGTATCGTTTGTAAGGCAGGTTGAAAGTCCCCAGTAAGGAACATCGGCAACCGTATAAACAACAGACCAGATAACATAAAGAACAGATACTGTTACAAAAGTCCAAGTTGCTTTTGCTTCAAAAACGGGAAGGAAACAAAGAATTGTTGAAATACCGATGGGAATTGCCATCCACTTGAGATAAGGACGGCACTTACCCCACTTTGTTCTCGTTTTGTCAACGATCGAACCCATAATAGGGTCGTTACATGCGTCGAAAATTCT
Organism: uncultured Faecalibacterium sp.; assembly: GCA_964397395.1. Classification (GTDB taxonomy): domain Bacteria; phylum Bacillota; class Clostridia; order Oscillospirales; family Acutalibacteraceae; genus UBA6857. The sequence continues at coordinate 10,783 of CAYNIN010000013.1, read as the reverse complement.
TGTGGCGAGCATAAGGAATGCAACAGCAACCGCACCGTTCATAGCACCGACTTTTACACCTTCAGCACCAAAAAGAAGTGCGTCTGTTAAAAATACAGTCAGGTATGAACCGATAATTGTACAGATAAAGTTCTGTCCGAAACCGGCAACGCTGTAAGCAATAGCCTCTTTCGGCTGAACTCCTGATCCGGGAGTCGTGCCGAAAACTTTGTGAAGAAGTTCATTGATTTTCATTTTACCAATCTCCTATAATTTTTTTACCAGAACATTCTATCACATTAGCCATTATAATACAATAGTATTTTTGCTAATTGTACAAAATAGACATTAAACTTTGTGTAATATTCAAGCGTTTTCAAGGGATTTTTGGAGATAATACCCCGTATGCGACTCTTTAACAGATACAATTTCTTCAGGTGTGCCCTGAGCGATTATCGTTCCTCCGCCGTCACCGCCGTCGGGGCCGAGATCAATAATATGGTCAGCAGATTTAATCACATCAAGATTATGCTCAATCACGACAACGCTGTTGCCGTTATCAACAAGACTCTGAAGTACCTTTATAAGTCGGTGTACATCTGCAGTGTGAAGTCCCGTTGTCGGCTCATCAAGAATGTATATGGTTCTGCCCGTTGACGTTTTCGAAAGTTCCGTTGAAAGTTTAACCCTTTGTGCTTCACCGCCCGAAAGCGTAGTAGCAGGTTGACCGATTTTAACATATCCAAGACCGACATCATAAAGAGTTTTCAATTTTTTATAAATCTTAGGAATGTTCTCAAAAAAGACCATACCCTCCTCAATTGTCATTTCAAGCACATCGTAAATGGACTTTCCCTTATATTTTACCGTAAGGGTTTCGCTGTTATATCTCTTGCCTTTACAAACATCACAAGGCACATAAACGTCAGCAAGAAAGTGCATTTCAATTTTTACAATGCCATCGCCCTCACACGCCTCGCAACGTCCGCCTTTTGTGTTAAAGGAAAACCTTCCCGCATTGTAACCCTTTGCTTTTGCATCTGACGTTAAAGAGAAAAGTTCACGGATGTCAGTGAACACACCTGTATAGGTCGCAGGGTTTGAACGTGGAGTTCTTCCTATTGGTGACTGGTCAATGTCAATAACTTTATCAAGATTTTCGATACCGTCCATTTTTCTGAACTTACCCGGAATCTTCTTTGCCCCGTTAAGTTCATTCGCAAGGTGCTTATAGAGAATTTCATTGACAAGAGATGATTTACCTGAACCTGAAACACCTGTTACACAGACAAATTCACCGAGAGGTATTTCCACATCTATGTTCTTCAGATTATTCTGCATAGCACCGTAAATCTTTAGTTTTTTGCCGTTTCCTTTCCGTCTTGTTTCGGGCACGGGAACTTTCATTTTACCCGAAAGATACTGACCCGTTAATGAACTTTCACATTTCATTATATCTTCAACGGTTCCGTGACAGACGATATTTCCTCCGTGTATACCTGCACCCGGACCGACATCGACAATATAGTCGGCTTCAAACATTGTGTCTTCATCGTGCTCAACAACAATAAGCGTATTACCGATGTCACGCAGATGTTTAAGAGTACCTATAAGTTTGCTGTTATCCCTCTGGTGAAGACCTATACTCGGCTCATCAAGGATATACAGAACGCCCACAAGCGACGAGCCGATCTGAGTGGCAAGTCTTATTCTTTGACTTTCACCGCCCGAAAGAGTGCCTGACTGACGGGAAAGTGTAAGATAGTTAAGACCGACACTGGACAGAAAGGAAAGTCTTTCAACAATCTCTTTAATTATAAGATTTGCAATTGCCATTTCTCTTTCAGTGAGTTTTGAAGGCAACTCCTTAACAAAATCAAGACAATCCGAAATAGACAGAGAACAGACTTGGTGGATATTTTTTCCGCACACCGTTACACTCAAAGCCTCTTTGCTGAGCCTTGCACCGCCACATTCTTTGCACTCATTCGTTGTCATCAGTGCTTCGATTTCTTTTCTTACCGTTTCTGACGCACCTTCATTGTAGCGTCTTTGAATATTGTTCAACACACCTTCAAATTCAGCAAAATAGGTTCCGCTTCCGTAATTCGTTGTTCTTTCAAGTTTAAGCTTCTCCCCTTTTGTACCGTACAAAAGAGCATCAAAGGCTTCCTGCGAAAAATCGCCAACAGGTGTATTCAGGTCGAAACCGTATTTTTTACCAAGGGCAGAATAGTACATAGCCGAAATACTGCTTACATCTTTACATTGCCAACCCGACGCTTTTACCGCACCGCCGATAAGGGAAAGGTTTCTGTCGGGAACAATCAAAGACGGCGATATTTCCATAAATACACCAAGACCCGAACATTTTTTGCAAGAGCCGAAAGGACTGTTGAATGAAAACATTCTCGGTGTTATTTCGCCGATACTAACCCCGTGTTCAGGGCAGGCATAATTAAGAGAAAAAGTGATTTCTTCCTTACCGATTACATCGACTATGAGAATACCCTCGGAAAGTTTTGTTGCTGTTTCAATTGAATCCGTCAGTCGAGATTTGATACCCTCTTTTACAACAAGGCGGTCAACAATAATCTCAATATTATGCTTTTTATTTTTTTCAAGTTTAATATTCTCCGACAAGTCGTATACGATTGAATCAATACGAACTCTGACAAAACCCGATTTCCTTGCACTTTCAAGTTCTTTTATATGCTCGCCTTTTCTGCCTCTTATTATCGGGGATAACAGTTGAATTTTAGTGCCTTCATCAAAGGAAAGAATTTTTTCAACAATCTGATCAACAGTCTGTTGCTTGATTTCTTTTCCGCAGACAGTACAGTGAGGCACACCTATTCTGGCATATAGCAAACGTAGATAGTCGTATATCTCTGTTATGGTGCCGACAGTTGAACGTGGGTTTTTGGACGTTGTCTTCTGGTCAATGGAAATTGCGGGTGACAGTCCCTCAATATAGTCAACGTCAGGCTTATCCATCTGACCTAAAAACTGTCTTGCATAGGAAGAAAGAGATTCAACATATCTTCTTTGTCCCTCGGCGTAAATTGTATCAAAAGCAAGAGAAGATTTGCCCGAGCCCGAAAGTCCCGTAAAAACGATAAACTTATCCCTTGGCAGAGTCAGATCAACATTTTTAAGGTTATGTTCTCTTGCTCCTTTTATAATCAAGTTTTTCTGTGACATTTTTTACCTCTTATTTCATCATTGCTTTGAGTTTTTCAATCTTATCACGCAGGAAAGCCGCATGCTCAAATTCGAGAATTTTTGCTGCCTCACGCATTTCGGCAGTGAGTTGTCTGATAACTTTTTCTCTTTCGGGACGTGAAAGTTTTTTAAAGGCTTTATCCGTATTAAGTTTCTTTTCGGAAATCTCAATAAGGTCACGCACCTGCTTTTTAATTGTTTTAGGTGTTATGCCGTTTTCAACATTATACTGATTCTGTATTTTTCTTCGTCTTTCAGTTTCCTTTATGGCATAGTCCATAGACGGAGTTATCTTATCGGCATACATTATAACTTCACCCGAGGCATTTCTTGCGGCTCTGCCGATTGTTTGCACAAGAGAAGTTTCAGAGCGCAGAAAGCCCTCTTTGTCTGCGTCAAGAATTACAACCAAAGAAACTTCGGGAATATCAAGACCTTCTCTTAAAAGGTTGATTCCGACAAGGACATCAAACTCACCAAGACGCAGGTCACGGATGATCTCCATTCTTTCCATGGTGTCAACATCATAGTGCATATAGCGGACTTTTATACCGAGATTGTCGAGATAATCCGTCAAAGATTCTGCCATTTTCTTCGTAAGAGTAGTAATAAGAACTCTTTCGCCTTTATCTTTTCTGACGTTTATTTCGCTGACTATATCTTCAATCTGTCCTTCGGTGGAGCGCACACTGATAAGCGGATCAAGAAGCCCCGTAGGTCTGATAATCTGCTCAACAATCTGACTGCTTTTTTCCTTTTCAAAAGTTCCGGGAGTCGCACTGACAAAAACTTTCTGACCCACACGTGAATAGAATTCATCAAATTTAAGCGGTCTGTTATCATAAGCCGACGGAAGCCTAAAACCGTACTCAATGAGTGATTCTTTACGTGATCTGTCGCCGCCGTACATCGCTCTGACCTGCGGAAGCATAACGTGAGATTCGTCAATAAAGAGCAAAAAGTCATCAGGAAAATAGTTCAGAAGTGTAAACGGTGCTTCTCCTGCAGGTCTGCCCGACATAACTCTTGAATAATTTTCGATACCCTTGCAAAAGCCTGTTTCTTTGAGCATCTCAAGGTCATAAAGTGTTCTTTGTTTTATCCTTTCAGCCTCAAGTAATTTGCCTTCTTTGGTAAATTCGACTACTCTGTCTTCCATTTCCTTTTTAATTTCCCGAATTGACTTTTCCAACTTTTCAGGGGATACAACATAATGGGATGCAGGATAAATTGCGACATGAGAAACATTGTTTTTAATCTCTCCCGTAAGAGAATTGATTTCAGAAATTCTGTCAATTTCGTCACCGAAAAATTCAATGCGTATTGCGGTGTCAGAGGTATAAACAGGATAAACTTCAACAACATCTCCCCTGACCCTGAATTTGTTTCTGATAAAATTTATATCGTTTCTTTCGTACTGTATTTCAACGAGTTTACTGATTAACTCGTCACGGTTTTTCTCCATACCTGTGCGGAGTGAAATAACCATATTTCTGTAATCAATGGGGTCACCGAGGGTATAAATGCAAGAAACACTTGCAACAATGATTACGTCACGTCTTTCCGAAAGAGCCGATGTTGCAGAGTGGCGGAGTTTATCGATTTCATCGTTGATTGCCGAGTCTTTTTCAATATAGGTGTCCGTTGTGGGAATATAGGCTTCGGGTTGATAATAGTCGTAGTAGGAAACGAAATATTCAACGGCGTTTTCAGGAAAAAATTCTTTGAACTCACTGCAAAGTTGACCTGCAAGGGTTTTGTTATGGGCAAGAACAAGAGTCGGTCTGTTCATCTGCGCAATAATGTTTGCCATTGTAAAGGTTTTACCGCTGCCCGTGACACCCATCAAAGTCTGTTCGGTATAGCCTTCTTTAAGTCCCTTGACAATCTTTTCAATCGCCTGAGGCTGATCGCCTGTCGGCTTATATTCGGAAACAAGTTTAAAGCAGTCCACAGAAATTCTCCTTTCAATTTAATAGATATATTATACTCAATATGCATTTAAAAGTAAAGCAAAGAAAAGAAAAAACGGCAACCTGAGTCACCGTTAAATTCTGTAAATCATTTCTTAGTGGGTTCGTCATCCTCAAGATTATAAAATATCTTCCTTGTAAGTACATGGTTTGCAAGAGATACATACTCTTTATCGGTAACGATAATATGATCAACAAACCTAACCTTCAAACTTGTGAGAAGATTATAGACTTTTCTTGTAATAATGATGTCGTTATTGGAAGGTTGCGTAATGCCGTGAGGATGATTATGAGCAATAATTACACTTGCACAACTAGTTTCGAGAATAAAAGAAGTCAGAGCACGTATATCGAAAATTGTTGTTGATATGTCGCCCATGGCAATGCACCTTTTTGCAATAAGACAATTACGGTAATCGTAACAGTATACCCAGGCTTGTTCACGGCAGGTGCCTTTGAGGAAAGTTGACCTTATATAATCCGCAAGTTTATCAAGTGATTCGGGCATAACTCTGTGTCTGCCCTTTTCAAGTCTGTCAACATAATATTTGTATAAAGGCAGAATCATGGAAATTATGCAGGCGGCATTATCTGTCATACCCTGAACTTTAAGCAAATCCATTCTGTCGGCTTCAAGCACCCTTTCAAAAGAACCGAAATATTCCAAAAGTCTGTATGAAAGTTCTTTGGTATCTTTCTGCGGTATGCCGAAGAAAAGCAAAAATTCAAGAACATTATGGTCTGCCATACCGGTAAAACCCGTTTCATAAAAGATATTTTTAACTCTTTGTCTGTGGGATTTTCTTCTTTTTTTCAAAAGTTCTTCACGTTCTTTTGCTTTCTCTTCCTTGGTATCGGGCATATTCTTCACATCCTTTTAAAAATGAGGTCTGTGAAAAAAAACACAAACCCCGTCTAACAGTTTAAATAATCTTTCGAATAAATCAGATAGAAATTTCAAGTGCCATCTTGTACATATCAAGATCAACTGAATTTTTCATATTGAGTGCTTCAAAAATATCAAAATCAAGAACATTTTCCTTCTTCATTGCAACAACACGGTTGCCGATACCTTTTTTGAGAAGTTGAACGGCACGATAGCCCATCTGACTTGCAACGATTCTGTCTTTTGCCGTGGGTGAACCGCCACGCTGAACATGACCGAGAATTGTAGCACGGCTTTCAATACCTGTTTCGCTCTGGATTCTCTTTGCCATTTCTTCTACGCCGCCGATTGCTTCGGATACAAGAATAACGAAGTGAACTTTATTGCTTTTCTGAGTTCTCTTCATTCTTTCAATAACATCACGTTCAAAATCAAAAGCAATTTCAGGAATAAGGATTGAAGTTGCACCGCAGGCAATACCAGAAGAAAGAGCAAGATAACCTGCACCTCTGCCCATAACTTCAACAACAGCACAACGGTCATGAGATTCTGTGGTATCTCTGATTCTGTCAACCATCTGCATAACTGTGTTCATAGCAGTATCATAACCGATTGTGTAATCGCAGCAACCGATATCGTTATCAATAGTGCCGGGAATGGCAACACAAGGAATACCACGGAGCGAAAGATCTCTTGCACCTCTGAAAGAACCGTCACCGCCGATAACAACAAGACCTTCGATGCCACGTCTTTTACAGGTATCAATCGCATCCTGCATACCTTCTTCGGTCTTGAAACGGTCGCTTCTTGCTGAATAAAGTATTGTACCGCCACGGTTGATAATATCAGAAACAGAACGAAGGTTCATTTCATACATATCATCTTCCATAAGACCGTTATAGCCTCTTTTAATGCCGTAAACCTTCATGCCGAGTTCGCAACCTGCACGAACAACTGCTCTGATTGCGGCATTCATACCGGGTGCGTCACCGCCACTTGTTAAAACACCGATAGTTTTGACCATTACTACGTCCTCCTAATACTCAAACAGATCTCACTTAAACTTCCGTAACTGCATGAGCTTTTTTACATTGTTATTAAAATTACACTTAGAATTATTATTATACACAAACTCGCAAAAAAGTCAACAATTATCAAACAAATTTACCTGCAAAAAAACTTGTTTAACCGAGATTTACACTGCTGTCTCCGAATATAAACTTAAGTTCCTCAAGAACGGATTTATGAGCAGAAATCTTACCCATAAGTTTTTCTTCCTTACTGTCATTATAGTAAATTTTAAGAGAAACCGTTCCCGAAAAAAGTTCGGAAATAGCCTTGAGTTTTTCCTCCTTATTCCTATCATAAGAGTCTGTTTTAATTATAATAGTTCCGAAGGCATCAGAAGCCGCTCTTTTATAAATATTTACGGGATTGGGCTCAATACTTTCGCAAACAACCGAAGGCTCTTTGTCTTCACGAAGACTGAGTCTGCCGCTGATTAAAACAATATTGCCTGTCTGAAGAAGATTTATTCTGTCGGCATAAAGCTTTGAAAATACAATGCATTCAATTGAGGAAATTTTATCTTCAATTTCAATAAAACACATAGTTGAATTGTTTTTAGTAATTTTCTTTTCAACACGTGAAATAATGCCGAAAATACGTACTCTTGTGTTGTCTTTATACTTTGAGTTGTAATCTTCCTGATAACTTAAAATATCACTGATTGAATCTGCTTTAACCTTACTGTAAAGGTGGCTGTATTCATCCATAGGGTGACCGGACAAATAAAGTCCCGTTATCTCCTTTTCAAAGGAAAGCAGGTCTTTTTTGCCCATTTCTTCCATATTCGGCGCCGTCATATCGCTCTTAAAAGAAAACTCCGAGTCTTCATCAAAAAAGCCGATCTGACCCACAACGTTTCTGTTTTTATCAGCATCAAGTTCGCCGATAATTACAGGAAGCATATAAAGCATCTGCCGTCTGTTTAAATCAAGGCCGTCACAACCGCCGCACTTAATAAGATTTTCAACGGCTCTTTTGTTGAAATCCCTTGAATAAACACGTTTGCAGAACGTGTAGAAAGACGTGAATTTTCCGCCTTGCTCACGGTTATCAATTATTGTTTTAATGAAGTTCCTGCCGAGATTTTTAATTGCAAGAAGCCCAAACCGTATTTCTCCGTTTTTAACGGTAAAGCCTTCAAAACTTGAATTGATATTCGGCGGTAAAACCTTGATACCTATTCTCTGACATTCAGCAATATAACCTGATACCTTTGCGGAAGAATCAAGAACACTCGTCAGCGTAGCCGCCATAAGTTCGCAAGGGTAGTGACATTTAAGCCATGCAGTCTGATAAGAAACATAGGCATAGGCGGCGGCATGGGATTTATTGAAAGCATACTTTGCAAAGTTTGACATTTCATCAAAAATTGCATTTGCAACTTCAGGAGAAACACCCTTTTTGAGAGCACCGTGACACTCGGTTTCCCCTTTTTCATTCACAAGACCGTAAATGAAATTATGACGTTCCTTTTCCATAACATCTAACTTTTTCTTACTCATGGCACGGCGTACAAGATCCGCTCTGCCGTAGGAAAAACCTGCTATTTTACGGCATATTTCCATAACCTGTTCCTGATAAACCATACATCCGTAGGTAACATCAAGAATATCACGAAGCAGTTCCGTTTTATACACAGTGTCTTCGGGATGGTGTCTGTTATGAATATAGGTGTCAATTGAGTCTGCGGGACCCGGTCGGTAAAGAGAGATAACGGCTATCAGATCTTCAAGACTTTGAGGTTTGAGCCGTGAAAGCACACTTCTCATTCCTGCTGACTCGTACTGAAATACACCGTCAGTTTTTCCGCTTGAAAGCATTTCAAAGGTAGCCTTGTCGTCAAGACTTATATTGTCAAGAGAGAAATCGGGTCTGCTTCGTTTAATCATTTTAACGGCATCGTCAATAACCGTTAACGTGCGAAGACCGAGAAAGTCCATTTTGAGAAGACCGAGTTGTTCAAGCGTGACCATTGTGTACTGTGTAACGACACTTTCGTCGTTAACGGCAAGGGGCACATAAGATGCCACGGGGTCACGGGTGATAACAACACCTGCCGCATGAGTCGAGGCGTGACGGGGCATACTTTCAACCTTTTTTGAAATGTCAATGAGTTTCTTGACGTTTTCATTTGACTCATAAAGAAGTCTTAGTTCATTTGACATTTTAAGGGCTTTGTCAATAGTTATTTTAATTTCCTGGGGAATTAGTTTTGCAACCTCATCAACTGTTGCATAAGGCATAGCAAGAACTCTGCCAACATCACGCACCGCTGCCCTTGCTGCCATTGTACCGAAAGTTACAATCTGCGCAACGTGGTCAGCCCCGTATTTTGAAATTACATAGTCAATAACTTCCTGACGTCTTACATAGCAGAAGTCAATATCAAAGTCGGGCATACTGACTCTTTCGGGATTAAGAAAGCGTTCAAAAAGAAGATTGTATTTTATCGGGTCTATACCCGTTATGCCGATACAATAAGCCGCAAGAGAACCTGCACCCGATCCTCTGCCCGGCCCGACAGGTATATTTTTGCTTTTTGCATAGCGTATAAAATCATGAACTATAAGGAAATAATCAACATAACCCATTCGGTTAATAACTTCGAGTTCATAATTAAGTCTTTCAACATATTCCTTTGGCGGATTATCGCCCTTATGTTTAGAAAGGCCGTAAAAACACTGATTTTTAAAATATTCAAAGTGATCCATTCCGTTAGGAACTTCAAAATGAGGCAATTTTGTGTTACCGAACTCAAATTCAAGGTTACACATATCAGCAATTTTAGCCGTATTTTCAATGGCTTCGGGCACGTGAGAAAAAAGGCTTCTCATCTCGTCCTCAGTCTTTACATAAAACTCGTCGGTACTGAATTCAAGTCCCGTTTCTTCGCCGAGAGTATGGTTTGTCTGTATGCAGATAAGCACCTGCTGAACGGAGGAGTCTTCTTTTGTCAGATAGTGGGCGTCGTTTGTTGCAACAAGAGGTATCCCCGTTTCCTTTGAAAGTCGGATAAGTTCGGGTAAAATTTCGAGTTCCTCACGAAGCCCGTGATTCTGAATCTCTATATAATATCTGTCCTTGCCGAAAAGGTCTTTATACCACAGCGCCGTATTCTTTGCCGTTTCATAGTCCCCTCTCATAAGCGCAGAAGGTATTTCTCCTGCAAGACAGGCAGAAAGAGCAATAAGACCCTCACTGTGTTTTTCAAGAAGTTCACGGTCAATTCTCGGCTTAGTATAAAAGCCTTCCGTCCAGGCTTTACTAACCATAGCGATAAGGTTTCGGTAACCGATTTCATTTTCGCAAAGGAGTACAAGATGATATCTTTCATTATCAATGCCGTGCATCTTGTCAAAACGGCTTCTTTTTGCAACATAACATTCACAACCGATTATCGCCTTAATCCCCTTTTCCTTTGCCGCTTTGTAAAAATCAACGGCACCGTACATAACACCGTGGTCGGTAATTGCAACACTGTCCTGACCTATGGATTTGACTCTGTCCATAAGTTGATTTATTCGGCAAGCGCCGTCAAGAAGACTGTATTCGGTATGAAGATGCAAATGTGTGAAAGCCATATCATCCCTCCTTAAAATTATTTTACTCTTAATTTTTCTGCAAGTTCTTTATCGGGTTTGGTAATAATCGT